>JBJKSV010000939.1:0-4538 GCA_046703605.1 Limisphaerales bacterium | reverse complement strand
GTTCTTCACCGTCACCCATCCGTTTCACCCCTGGCGGGGCCGTCGGTTCGAGTGGGTTGATTTGCGGCGAGCTTGGGGGCAATGGCGGGTTTTCTATTTGGTCACGGAGCGGGAAATAGCCTCGATGCCGGCCAGTTGGACCGATGTGGGCCCGTCCGATCCGTTTGTGGAACAGGCCCAAGGCCGGAGCTTGGTCCGCGTTGAGGACTTGTTGGCATTGGTCAAAATGACGCGAAAGGAGTGTAAATGAAATTAAGCCGGATGTGTAATGCTAATTACGCCGCGATACTGCCGAAACGGGCACTGAAAACAGCCTCACAACACCGCTATAAGGCTGAAAATACGGCATGCCGTTGTGGTATATTTCCATTGACAGCGGCATTGTCCGTACGATTATACGGCATAATTCAATTTACACACAATATGCCACCCGACCCTCCTGCCAAACGTCAAGCCCTCCAGGCCACCGGCACCTTCAACCCCCGTGCCGCCCAGGTGGGCCATCCCTTGTTCCAGCAATCCTCCTTCTTCGATCCGGAGGATTTGCTCCAACTTAAATACGAAACCCTGCGCGCGCTGCAAACCGAGCGTTATCCCATTGCCCAGGCCGCCAGAGACTTTGGCTTGTCCCGGCCCACCATCTACGAGGCCCAAACTCAGTTCGAGCTGCGGGGCCTGGAAGGGCTTTTGCCTCGCAAACGTGGCCCTAAAACGGCGCATAAGCTCACTGACCAAATCCTGCAGTATCTCCGTGAACAAGCGGCCGCAGAACCCGACGTCGGCGCCGAGGAACTGTCCCGGCGAGTGCATGAGCGATACGCCGTGCAGTTGCATCCACGCACGATCCAGAAAGCCTTGAAAGCCAAGGCAAAAGGGGGGCACTCGACATGATCGACTCGATGGTCGATTTGTCGGCTTCCACCTCGGCATCCTCCTGGAAGCAACGCTACGAGGCCTTGCGCCATCTAGCCCTCTCGGGCAGCCCGCTCGCGGGAGCCGAGCCCCTGGGCTTGGCGCTGCTGCTCCGACAGGGCGTGGCTGGCTGGATGCGCTGTTGGCCTCGACCAGTCGAGGCCGTTGCCGGCGCCGTGGTCCCGCGCGTGGCGTCGCCGGTCGTGCCCACGCCCCAATCGCAGCAGAAACTGACCACGCTGCTGGCCGAGATGAGCTTGGCCCACCTCTCACCCATCGCCACGTTATGAACCCGGAATCGAAAGTCACCGCCGATCATCTCAAGCGTTTAGCCTTTCTCTACATCCGGCAATCGACGTTGCGCCAGGTGCTCGAAAACACAGAGAGCACCGAGCGGCAATACGCGTTGCGGCGCCGCGCCATCGCGCTGGGTTGGCCGGAGGACCGCATCGTGGTCATCGATCACGACCAGGGCCAGTCCGGAGCCTCGAAGGTGGATCGCGAGGGTTTTCAGCGCTTGGTAGCCGAGGTCGGGCTGGGCCGAGCCGGTATTGTCATGGGACTGGAGGTCTCCCGTCTGGCCCGTAACTGCGCCGACTGGCACCATCTGCTGGAGATCTGCGCGCTGACCCACACTTTGATCCTCGATGAGGACGGCCTCTATGATCCGGCCCACTTCAACGACCGGCTGCTGCTGGGGCTCAAAGGCACGATGAGCGAGGCGGAGTTGCATGTGCTCAAGGCGCGTCTGATCGGCGGTGTCCGCAGCAAAGCCGAACGCGGCGAGCTCAAGCTGCCCTTGCCCGTCGGGCTGGTTTATGACGAAGACCAGCGGGTGATTTTGGATCCCGACCAACAAGTGCAGCAAAGCCTGCGCCATCTCTTCGCGACGTTCGTTCGGACCGGTTCGGCCTGGGCGACCGTGCAAGCTATCCGGCGAGAGGGCTTGAAGTTCCCACGCCGCGGCCAGGCCGGCGCCGGGCAAGTCGTGTGGGGCGAGTTGACGCTGCGCGTGGTGCTGGCCACGTTGCACAACCCGCGCTACGCCGGGGCGTTCTGCTTCGGCCGCACCCGGGTCTGGAAGGACGTCAGCGGCAAGTGGCACTACCAGCACCTGCCACGGGAACAATGGCCTTTTCTAAAGAAGGACTGCCATGCCGGCTATCTGAGTTGGGATGAATACCTGGCCAACGAAGCGCGGCTCTTGGCCAACCAGCCGCCACGCGGCGGCGGCGAGTGCGAGGCCGGAGGCGTCGCGCGGGAGGGAGCAGCGTTGTTGCAGGGTTTGGTCTTGTGCGGCAAATGTGGCCATTCCATGACGGTACAATATCATCAGCGCGGCGGGCGGCTAATGCCGGACTACGCCTGCATCAAGGCCTGTGTCGAGCAGAGCGAACCGGTGTGCCAATCCATTCCGGGCGGACCGCTGGATGAAGCGGTGGGCCAGTTGTTGGTTCAGAGCATGACGCCGCTGGCGTTGGAGGTCGCCCTGCAGGTTCAGGAAGAACTGCACGCCCGATTGGACCAGGCCGACCGCCTTCGCCAGCAGCAGGTTCAGCGTGCGCAATACGAGGCCGACCAGGCGCAGGTACGTTTCCTGCGCGTGGATCCGAACAATCGCCTGGTCGCCGATACGTTGGAGACGCAATGGAACGATAAGCTGCGCTCCTTGGCACAGGCCAAGGACGAATATGAAAAACAGCGACAACAGGATGCGCAACGACTGACCGCGGAGCAGAAAGCCCAGGTGCTGGAGTTGGCCTCGAACTTTCCCCGACTGTGGGCCGACCCGAAAACGCCCAATCGGGAGCGCAAACGGATGGCCCGGCTGCTGCTGGAATATGTCACGCTGCGGCGCGACCAGGAAGTCGTAGCTCAGGTGCGCTTCAAAGGCGGGGTGACTCGCGAGTTGCGTTTGCCCCTGCCCAAGCGTTCCTGGGAGTTGACGCAGACCAACCCGGAGGTGCTCTCGGCCATCGACCAATTGCTCGACGAACACACCGAAACCGAAATTGCCCAACTGCTCAGCCAGCGGGGCATGCGCTCCGGCCGCGGCTTGGCTTTCACCACGAACATTGTCTACCGCCTGGCTCGCGACCACCACTTGGCCAGCCGCGCTGATCGACTTCGCGCACGGGGCTTAATCACCAGTCGCGAGGTCGCGCAACTGATCGACAGCAAACACAACCTCATCAATTACTGGCGGCACCAGGGCCTCCTCAAAGGTGTCCGCCTAGACGAAAGGAATGCCTATTATTATGAACGTCCCAGTCCGGAGATCGTCCAACAGATTAAACAGCGCCGGCAGAGCGTCCCAGCTCAGCCCGCGTCTTAGATCTTACGGAAAGAGCGCAGTATGAAACCGACTCTTTACGCGAGTGGCTCAAGACCACGCGCAATACATGCGGCCGGCGCCGCTTGCCGTTCTCCACGACCCAGGCGCCCTGGCCAAAATCAACCTGCGCCTCCTGGCCCGGTTCGCTTTCAATCCGACGAAAGGGCAGCGGAGCGGCCTGCTCCAGTTGCCGCACATACCGCTTCACCGAATCGTAGCTGCCTTCAAACTTCTGTTCGGCGACCAGGTCCTGGTAAATCCGTTGCGCCGACAAACCTCGCTCCAAGCCAGCCTCAATGTCCGCTTGGTAAGGCTCGCAATGACTGACCCGCCCGGGCCTGGACCCGGCGGGCGAAATGGCCGGGGTTGGCTCCCCAGCCGAGTCGGGCGTCGGCTCGGAGCCGGTGGGCACAATGGCTGGTTTTGGTTCCTGGGGTTCTTCCGACCCGGCGGGCGAAATGGCCGGCTTTGGCGCCTGGGCCTGACGGGCCAGCTTCCGATACCGGGCCACCGTCTCGCGGTCGATCTCCAGTTCCCGCGCAATCCGGCGCTGGGACCAGCCCCGCTCCGTTAACGTCCTGATCGCTTGCTGTATATCCATTTTGAGTTGATTCATCGCCGCGCAGAGTCCGCAAACAGACCCTGACTGCAACGATTACATCACCTCAAAGTGGCTGGTTTTGATTCGCCCACTCCTGGCTGGTTTTGAGCGCCCGCTGACACAGTCGACCACGTAACCCTCAACCAAATTATCTCGACCTTTACGCGGGACTGGATATTTTAATACCAGGTTGTCTTTAATCACGGCGTTGCTTCCAAGACATTTGCTTTCGTAGGCAATGATTGCGGTTTCGCCTATTTCACATCCGCTCCAGTTCTGATTTCTTTCGACTGTCATTGCGTCAATAATCGCCTTACCAAACACACTTTGCTGAAAATTATGGTGTGGAGTAGGCCATTGGTCTACGACCAACGTGAGCGTCCCAATTGAAATTGCTCCTCGTAACGGAATTCCATCAATCATGGAGAATGCCAATAGGCTTTGCACAACCTTGACAATATGGCAAAATGACTCCGTTGCGTCGTCGTCTGTCCATATCAATATGCTGTCGGATACGAGTAACGAATTGACGGTTGCCTGTCGTATATCTGGGCCAAAGGATTCCGTTTTACCGTCGTTTGATAAAACATATTTGCCGTTCGACAAACTGCGCAAAATGGTTTCAGAAAAATTCCGCTTAACTGATTTTAGGTGCTCGTGAGTACGGAAGCTCGCAATTCGCTTAAATCG
>JBJKSV010000938.1:0-11211 GCA_046703605.1 Limisphaerales bacterium | reverse complement strand
CTCTCCAACAGTTAAAATCAGGCGCCTTCAACGCATTTGGTATCTCGTGTCGAACCCGTGCTGATTTTCGCTCTCATTCGGCTTCGATCTAAGGAAACCGCGAAAACGGGCCTGGGTCCCAACGGATCCCGAATCTCTTCGGCTGAAGGAGTCTGGCACATCTTGTGGGCGAGTCAAGTTTGCAGGGAAGAGCTATCGGAAATCGTTTGGGGACAAAGCGCCAGTTGCTCTATGCGAAGCGCTAATTCAGGACAGATTCAACAAGGGCCCGGCATTGCAAGCGTTGGATCCTTGTGAGGCAAGGCGGGATGATTGGTGCGAAGAAAACGCTGTCCGGTTTCGTCTGAGGCCGCTCCGCCGACAGGTCCGTCCCATGACCAGTGCGGGATGTCCGGGCCGTCCGGCACGTCATCCGCAGAACGATGACAGCGGGGCAAGGTAGTCGTGGCTGCCCAGGCAGGGCATCAGCTACACCTTTGGAAAGGCATTTGTGGAAAAGCGGCTGAGATGGCATTTAGTGGGATGCGAATAGGAGAAAAGCTGAGTGCTCCGGGACACAAGCAGTTGGGATCAGGGTTGGGTCTGGGTTTGCTGGCCATCGCGCTATGGGCTTTTCCGGCAAGGGGGGCGGGCGGTTTGCTGGGCATAAAGGAACTGCTTTCCAAAGTGGCCGAGCGAGCCCGGGAAACAAAGGAAAAGGCGCCCCACTACGAGTTCACACGCACCAAAATCACGTTGGAAGTTGACCAAAAGGGGCACGTGGAAAGCCACGAAGACGAGACTTACCGAACGATCGTCCTGGCGGGGCGCTTTTACCCAAGACTTGTAGCCAGGAACGGAAAACCGCTTTCGCCGGCAGAAGCCGCAAAGGAGCGGGAGAAGGAGGCGGAGTATGAGAGACACCCCAAAGCCGGGACCAAAGACGCCGATTCGATTCTGACACACGTAAAGGAGGGATTCGCCAAGTTGCTCGAATTCGAGATCGCCGGCCAGGAAAAGATCGACGGCCGCGCCGCCTATGTGGTGAGCGTTCGAGCCAAAGAAGGTTTGCGACCCAGCACAGTGGAGGAAAGGGTCATCTCCCGGATTGCCGGGCGGATCTGGATTGATACGAGCGAATTCGAGGTCGTGAAGGTTGACTTGGCCCTGACCCGTCCCGTTCGAATTGGCTGGGGTGTGCTGGGCTCGGTGGATCAGTTCAAGTTTGTGGTCCGGAGGAATCGCCTCGAGGACGGCGAGTGGGTGAACTCGGACGTCAACATCTGGCTCCAATTCCGAATCCTGCTGCGGACCAAGCGCGTGAAATATGAGGAGCGTGTGAGCGACATTCACCTGCTGAATCGGCCAAAGTAGCGGGATGACGAGCGTTGGGATGCCCGCGTTTGTCCGCCAGGACGGTGGCTTCGCTGGGATGACCGATGCCCTGGTGTCGGGAGCAATCCGGGACGATGGAGCGTCACAATCGTCCTCTTCGCAGGCTTTTACTCCGCAGTCATCCGAATCGTGCTCAGCCAGGTCTCGACTAACTTAGGCCATTGTGAAATCGGGAGCTTCGTGCGCCGCAGCCCAAAGCCATGTCCGCCGCGTGCATACAGATGCATCTCCACAGGCACGCCAGCTTTTTTCAGTCCGATGTAATAGACCAGCGACTGTTCGACACCGTCCACGTGGTCATCCTCTGCCTGGAGCAAAAACGTGGGCGGCGTGCTGCGGGTAACTCGAATATGCGGATTGAGTTTCAAATCTTGACGGCGGTCCCAAAGATGCCCCGGATAGCAGGCTATCGCAAAATCCGGGCGGCAGCTTTGGTGGTCGGCCGCATCTACCGCCGAATACAAGCGTCTGTCGAAATGCGTGCTGATGGCGGCCACCATGCCTCCTCCGGCCGAAAAGCCGATGACTCCAATCTTGTGCGGATTGATGTACCATTGGGCGGCGTGAAAGCGCACGAGTCCCAATGTCCGTTGCGCATCTTCCAATGCCAGCCGTGACTCCGTATAGGGTCCCGATATGGGAGTCGGCACCCGGTATTTCAAAAGGACGGCGGTGATGCCTCTGGATGTGAGCCAGTCGCAGATCTCCGTGCCTTCAAGGTCAATTGCCAAAGCCTGGTAGCCGCCGCCAGGGAACACGAGCATAGCAATGCCCGTGTTTGTTCCCTTTGGCGGATAGACCGTCATTGTGGGTCGCGAAACATTGCCGACGATACGCACCGGTCTCCCGGCGACCAGGCCTTTGGTGGTTCTAACGAATTCAGGGCCGGCGACAGGGTGAGCATCAGGAATTTTCCGCGGCCATATTGGGACTTGAGTGTGTCCCGGTGACGGGTGCCAGACATTTGCCTGCGCGTCCAGATGGCCAACCGCAAGGACAACAGCGAGAGAAAGAATCGAAGGCTTCATTTTGACTGATAGATCGCATGACTGAGGGCGGGGGCGCAACCGCATTTGTGCGTTCACCGGGCCGAGCGTCCAGTTGGGGTCATGCGCCCGCACACCGGTGAGGTTTGCGGCGTAAGCTGGTGGCCTCCCTCAGGCCGTCGGCGGAAGGGTTGGGGGCCGCTTTCGGGCGAGTTTCATCTGGCGCGCTCGGTCGGCGATGGCCGTTTGCAATTCTTCCCGCGAGCGGTTCGCAGGCAGCCTGGAGGCTGCGTCCTGGAGCAGACGCCGGTAGTTGGCCCGGAGGCGAGGTTCTTCGCCCGGCTGGCATTCCTGCAGCCGCCAAAAGGCCTCGACCAGGCGCTCCAGTTCAGGACTCAGGAAAAACCTCCCGAAGGATGCGCTCCGCTTCTTCGCGGCTCATCGAGCTATGGAACATCCGCAGTTTATCGCGCAAGATGTGTTGGTTTGCTTCAACCATCTCGGCGGTTTCGGTGTCCTCAAAATCGGGATGTGATGATACAAGAGCGAAGAGCTGGCCAAAGAACATGAGCTGTTCGACCATCCTCCGATGCTGCGCCAGCTTTTGAGGAGGGGGATTGTCCACAAGCAGGTTTTGGTCCTCCCATCGGGTCAGCGCCTGCCGACACCGGCACCAGTCTCTAGCCGCCTCGGCGAACCTGAAGCGGCCCACAAGCTGGCGGAACAGCGCATTCGGTTCCAAGTCGAGGTCGGGGCCAATAGCAGTCAAGCTCATACGAGAAAACATGGCAGAAACTTGCGCACGTAGCAATCCCCGCGCATGGGCATGTCAGAGCCCTGCGTGGCGTAACTCGCACTGTCCTATACGAAGTCCGACCAGCCAAAAAGAAATTGCAGTAGGCGCATCTGAGGGTCTCATAAGCCGAGCAGAAACCTCCGGCAGCCCACCTCCAACTCTCGACAAATGCAGGGCGATGCGCCCCTTTGGTGGGAGGAGGGATGGCGTTGGCAGGTACTTATTGATCCACGGCGGCGCGGTAGAACTGGGTGTTTGAGGTCGCTGCCGTATTATCGATCACGGCCTGCTGCAGTCCTGTAGCGGTTACTGTTTTCCAATCGCTCCAGGTCTTTAGATCGGTACTTCGTTGCAGATGGACGACCTGGCCGGCAACGGCCAATACGAATAAATGGAGACCGTCGGGTTCGACGTGCGGGGAGGCCGAAATTCTCGGCGCGCCTGAAAGGAGCCACTTAAAGATGTTAAGGGCGTAGGGGTATCTTTGTTGGTTCCAATCGTATTTTGGATCGATGGTCATGTCCCAGAGATCGCTATCATCACTCACGACGACCATCCGCCCTTTTCCGAATGTCGAGATCGCGAGCACGCCGGTATTGGTGGCGGTGATAGCCAGCACCTGGGCAGGCGGCGCCACGCGCAGGAGGCTGCCGCCACCCGGGACGGAGGAGAGTCCCTGGGTGAGGGGATGGGGCACCAACTGGGTGGAGTCCGGGGCGGATCGGGTGTTGGGAGTCATTGTCGTCAATTCAATGCCATAAGGCATGGTGACCGAATTGGCGAATTGCGCGGCTCCGGAGAGCGGAAAGCCGCCATCCTGCTGGCCGATGACGAGGACGCCATTGCCCGCCGCCAGGAAGCCGCGCAGGGCCTGCGTTTCGTCGGGAGTCAAGATGACACCGCTGTCCCGGTTCAGGAAAACGACGGCATCGTACTTGGCGAGCAGGGCGGGCGTCAGTTTGGTGTCTTCGGTGATCTCGGTGTTGCCGGCTCCGAGATTCTCGGCAATGAGAGCGGCCTGCGAGTAGCCCAGGTCGCCGGTATGATAGATTGATTCAATGTCCCAGTTGGCCCCTCGAGTCCAAAGAACATGGAAGGGTGCGGACGGAGATTTAGCGGCCAGGGTGGCGGGCAGGCCGAAATCAATCTCCTTGAGCTGGGATCTTTGGAAAAAAAAGGGCCCTCCCGGCGTATGGCCTGAAAACGAGGTCTCGACGATTTGGCCGACGGCCAGGAACTGCGCCGTGGCCGCCACATCGGAATCAGGAACGGAAGAAAAGGTCAGGCGAATGAGGTCGTTGGTCGGAACAGTGAGTTCTCCGTAGCCGGTCATGAGGTGAATTTCAGAAAGGTCCAACGTTGCCGAATGGTACACCCGGCCGTCGGTGAGGAAGATGTCGCATACCGTTGGCCCTGAGGAGCCGTTGTCATCCGGGTTTGGTATGGGGTCGAGGGGCAGCACCTCGGCGTGCATCCGCTGCAAGGCGGCGCTTAACAGATCGTCGCGTTGTCCCTCAAAGGCATCGGCTGAAGCGCTAAATGGGAGGTCGGGGGTGATCCCTTTCTCGTCCAGCGGCGTGCCGTCGGGCAGATAGTCGATCCACTGCGGGACGCTCACCGTCATGTCCAGAGGCAACTGGATGATCTCTGGATTGCCGCTGGAACCCGCGGTGTGATCGCCCATTGTGACGACCTGGGGGGCGCGAGTCATCATGGCAATGAACGATTCGTTGCTGCTCATGCATTTCTGGCCGATGAGCACGATGACGGGGCGGTCATATCGAAAGGGCCCGCGCGGGCTGAGGGTGCGCGGCAGCTTCTCGGTGAGATTGGTGTGGAGCGGACCATTGCGATACTGGCTGTAGGCGTAGGTCACCTGCTGGTCAATGAAGCGGGCGGCAACCTGCTGAGCCAGCGGTTCACTGCCGCCGCCGTTGAGCCGGACGTCGATGATCAGCCCCCTGGTGTTGCGCATATATTCGAGGGCGGCATCGAACTGGGTGGGCAGACTGGAATCGGTCCAGTTGTAGATCGCGATAAACCCGACGTGGTCAGGAGTCACAGCCCATTGGAGTGACGAACTGGAGCCGTTGAGGCTGCCCAGCAAGGAAGCGTAGGCGTTGGGATTCGCGTTGGAAGGCCGGGGCCGGTCATACACCGGAACGTAGGCGCCTGAGACGGTCAGCCAGACATGCAGATCACGCAAGGGCTTGAGCATATCGGCGCAGACGCCGGCAAACTCATACGTGGACTGGCTGGCCAGGGCCAAGGGACGCTCTTGAGTTTTCAAGGCGTCCCAATCGACTTCGGGTCGCAAGACGAACATAGCGTAGTCCGAGTCAAAGGCATTCCACAACTGGTCAAAGGCCGCTGCCGCCAGTTCAGGAGTGATGGCGGGCGGGATCGGCACCGTTTGCTGCTCGAAGGCCGAAATGTATTGCGCCGTTCCCGCCGTAGTATCAACGGCAAAGAACCGTCGCGGTCCGCCCCGGGTATCCACGTCCACGGTTAGTTCGTTCGGGGCGGGGATCATGACGTTGTTGCCGGCGTGCCAACTGGATCGAAGTTTGAAGTTGGCGATGACGACCATTTGGGGCGCCAGGTTTCGGTCGCCGTCGTCCGTGACTGTTGTCGGCGGGAATAACTGGTTGATGACCGCGGGATGAAAACGCAGCCAGACATGAGAGATCGGCTCGGGTTGCGCATTTGCGCCACTCGTCAGGGTGCCCGTTGCGCGCGGAATCAAGACCGCCCAAACAGCGCCGTCAGCACAGTGGCCGATGCCCAAGTCCGCTTCTTCAGTGTCCACGGCGAGGTTGGTGCCAACCTGGAAGCTAAAGCCGGAGAGGTGAAAGATGTCCGACTGGCTGAATTCCCAAGGTCTGGCCCGGTTAGGATCGGAGTCGCCGGTCGTGAGAGTGGTTGGATACTTTTCCAGGAGATTGACCTCCGCAGCTTCCGTCTTGGTGTTTGGGACGAATATCCCCAGGCAGAATGCCCCCGCCACGATCAAGCTCCTTCCGTAAAACGACAGTCCATCTTGTGCCTTCATGATACCCTCGAATTAGAATTTGAATCAGAACCCAAGGAGTCTTGAGCATAAATAATACCAATAATGCTGGATGATGGAATCGCTCGGACAGCCTGTATCACGCCAGAGGAGAACTCGACTTGGTTTTGCCGCCTTTAGGGTGCGCTATCCCTGCTTCGCCGGCTTGTCACAACATGCTCGTTTTCAATAGCTACCGAAGGCAGTCGCGGCAACCGACTGGACCGAAAGGAAACTGCTGAACGAGGTTTCGAGACGGCGAGAACGGAGTGAAACCGGTCCACTCGGCAGCATTCGGAGGAGCTTCCGAGGGCATGGTCGGGGCCAAATGCGTGAATTTCACGCGGATTATGCGTGAATTTCACGCATAACTGATAGGCCAGCCGCGCGGGGACGCTGGTGTTATGTGCGCAGAGATTCGAGGTGCTCGGCCACGTCCGTGGCAGGCATTGGCTGTTGCATTGGAGGCTCTGTTTCGCCAGAATCGGCACATGAGAAATGGTCCCACTAACCCGAAACGGTCCGCCTCTAATTTATTCAACTCTCCCGCTTTCCTCCGGTTGTTAGTCGTCGCGGTTTTCCTGGCGACGATGCCGCAGGTCCGCGTCATGGCCGCCTCCGCCATCCGCTCGGTCAATGTGGCGACCTCGCAATTGGTGCTGAGCGCCCCGAATGGTGAGCGGGACCTGTTGGATATCACCATCGATTCGCCAGGGCTTGCCGAAGCGACTGTGCGCTTGACATCCCCGTCGTGGAACGAAGCTCGGACCAAGGCCATCTCGAGCCTGGCGAAGGGAAAGCAGACGGTCGAAATTGAGGTGCCCGAAATCTCGGAATCTATCCCGGTCAAGGTGAGCATCGAAGCCGGCGGCCAGACTGAAGACTTTGGCCCGTTCACGGTTGTGCCTCCAAGGAAGTGGGTGGTGTATTTGACGGAGCACGCGCACACGGATATTGGTTATACTCGACCGCAGACGGAGATCCTGCCCGAACACCTTCGCTACATCGACTACGCCCTCGATTACTGCGACCTCACCGACCACTACCCCGATGACGCCCGGTTCCGCTGGACGTGCGAGGCCTCCTGGCCGGTTGAGCAGTATCTCCAGGACCGTCCACCGGAGCAGATCGAGCGTTTGAAACGGAGGGTCCAGGAGGGTCGCATCGAGATTACCGGCATGATGATCAACATGTCCGAAATCGCTAGCGAGAATTCGCTGGACGCACTGCTCCAGCCGATTCGGATGATCCGCGACGAACTGGGCGTGCCCGTCACGACGGCCATGCAGGATGATGTCAATGGCATTGGCTGGTGCCTGGTCGATTATTTCAACGGGATTGGCATCCGCTACGTAACCATGGGCATCAACGAGACCCGCTCGATTCTGCCTTTTGACAAGCCGACCGCCTTCTGGTGGGAATCGCCTTCGGGCAAACGAGTGCTCGCGTATCGGGGCGAACATTACATGCTGGGCAACTTCTGGCATATCCAGGAGGGCGACATCAATAAGTTCAGGCCCGCCATCGACGACTACCTGAAATCGCTCGTCGCCCGGCATTACCCTTTTGACCGCGCCAGCGCCCAGTTTTCCGGCTATTTCACCGACAACTCGCCGCCTTCCACCATCGCCTGCGACCTTGTCAGGGCCTGGAACAAAAGATACGCCTCGCCTCATTTGCGCCTGTCCACAATTCACGAGTTTCCCGCCTGGGTTGAAAAGACGCATGGCGCCGACTTGCCGGTCCATCGCCAGGCCTGGCCCGATTGGTGGACGGACGGCTTCGGCTCAGCGGCCCGTGAGACCGCCGAGGCGCGCCTGACCGACTCCGGCATGCAGGCCAATTATGGTTTGCTGTCCATGGCCTCGATGCTCGGCGCCAAGGTCCGCCCCCAGACGATGCAGCGCGCCGCCGCGGTGGAGGATGACCTGCTCTTCTACGCCGAGCACACATTTGGGGCGGCCGAGAGCGTCAGCGACCCAGAGGCCGAAAACAGCAAAGTGCAGTGGGGCGAGAAGTCATCTTACGTTTGGAAGGCAGTGGTCAATTCGCACCTGCTGAGAGAGGAGGCCATGGGCCTGATCCAGCCGTTTCTGCCGCGCGGCAACGTGCCGACCATCGCCATCTTCAACACGCTGAACTGGTCACGCTCAGGCCTGGTGCGCGTTTATATCGACCACGAGATGCTGCCGCCCAACCGCGATTTCCGCATCCGCGACGGCGACCGGCCTGTCCCGGTCCAGCCCATGGAAAGCCGTTCTGATGGGACTTACTGGGCTCTGTGGGTTAGCAACGTGCCGCCGCTTGGATTCAAGATTCTTCGAATAGAGACCAGTGAGCAGCCTCGTCCTCAGCAACCCAAGGCGGCCGACTCTCTCACGCTGGAGAACGCCTTCTACAAGCTGCAGGTCGATCCGGAGAAAGGCGCCATTAAGAGCCTCGTGGATAAACAAACCGGCGAGGAACTCGTTGACCCGGAGTGCCCATGGGACCTGGGCCAGTGCATTTACGAGACCATGCCCGACCGGTTCCACATCAAACGCGACGCCTTCAAGCGCACCACTGTCCACAACGTGAAAGTGGAACCGGGCGCCGACGGCCCGATCTGGAAGAGCCTGGTAGTGACGGAGGATATGGACGGCTGCGAGCCAAAGAAAGGAATTCGCGCCGAGATCCGGCTCTACAAGACGGCGAAGCGAGTCGAATTGCATTTCGACATGCGCAAACTCCCGGTGCTCACGCCCGAAGCGGTGTATGTCGCTTTGCCCTTCCAGCCCAAAAGCGGCAAGATACTTTACGAAGCGCAGGGCGGGATGGTCAGGCCCGGCAAGGATCAACTGCCCGGCTCGGCCTCGGATTGGCAGACGGTTCAAAACTTCATCGCGGTTCGAGGGCCTGACAGCCAGATCATCGCCGGGAGCGCGGAGGCGCCGCTGGTGCAGTTGGGCGATTTCAACATCGGCAAGTGGCAGCGTGTCACGCAGGTTAAAAGGCCGTGGATTTACTCCTGGGTGATGAACAACTATTGGTTCACCAACTTCCGCGCTGAGCAGGACGGCGAGTTCAAGTGGCACTACTACCTGACCTCGACCACGGACATGAGCCGCACCGCGGCGACACGGTTTGGCTGGGGTTCTCGGGTTCCGCTGTTGGCGCGCGTGCTGCCGCCAGTCAGAACCGGGGCCACGACGGAGCCGCAGTCGCTCTCGACCTTGAGCATCGATCTGCCGGATGTGCTGGTCGTGGAGGCCCGCCCGATGCGTGACGGGGATGGGGTGCTCCTGCATCTGCGGGAGATTGGCGGCAAGACGGCGACCATCACCCAGGACAACCTGACCACCTACGGCCAACTCGAGGGCGCGGACGAGGTTAACGTGCTGGGCCAGGTCATCAACGGCGGCATCGAGTCGCTGACGCTGCATCCTTACGGGGTCAAGTTCGTAAGCCTGACGTTTCAGTAGGGGTTGGGCACTCGGAACAGGGGGTCTTGACACAAGGCGATCGGCGTCTAAGTTCAGGACGTATGAATTCACCCTGTTTCGGAGAGTTGTTCCATGCCCTGGTCGTGGCGGGGACGCGCAGAGCCTGTGCGTTGTGCCTTGGTGTGCTAATCAGCGCCATGGCAGCCGCCAGCGCGCCGGGCCAGACATTCACCTTGGATACAAACCGCAGTTCGGTCACCGTATCCGGGACCTTCCTGGGCACCCCGTTTGAAGAACAGGCCCCGGGGAGCCTTTCGACCGTGTTCGGAGGCACCTTCGTCGTGGACCTGAGCAACGGCCAGATCCAGTTCAATGGCCAGAGCCTAATTGCGCCCGCGAACAACGGGAGCTGGGAGCCAAAGGCCGACGGCAGCCCCGGCAGTGAGTCGGCCAACTGTGGAGCACAGGCGTCGGTTCTGTTGGGCACCGGCAAGGCCGCGTTACGAAACGCTGAATTCAATGTCATGAGTCCCGCGATCCCGGTGTCGGGGAGCCAGTTTGACGCCAACGGCTTGATCTTCTCATTCGTTCCGGGCGGAACCAGCTCCTTCTCATACGAAGTGACTGGCCTGGTGAGCGCATCGGGCGCCCAATCGCTGAGCGGCTACGGGACCAACGCTATCAGCACGACCGCTACCCTGGCCGGCACAAATGGAGCGCTGACCCTCACCATTCCGATCTCCACCACTTTCTACCTGAGCCTGCTCTCAGAGAATGATGTCATTCTCAAGGTGGATGGACAGCTCGTCGCGGTCGAGGGCGGGGTGGTCACGGCTCCCGCTCTCTCTATTGCCGTGCAGGGCCAGACTGCCACGCTGCAGTGGCAAGCCCCGGCTGACAAGCTGTTTGATGTGTTAACCTCGACGAATCTAACCACCTGGCAGACCAATGCCGCAGGCCTATCTTCATCCACGGGCAGCTACACGTGGAGCGGGCCGGCCACAAGCCCCGAAGAGTTCTTTCGGCTGGTGGACTCAACGACCGCGGGCGGGGCCGGCGGGTTGTCTAGAAGGTAGAGAAGCTGGCAAGACGGGGCAGGCGCGTGGAAGACTCCCCCATTGCCCTCATTGAGTGTTTGTCGCGCCTCCCTGGGGCGTGGGGCGTCTCCAGCTTACAAATCTGTAATGTCCCAGACAGCTTCTCGTCATGCGGCCGGTGGTCTATTAAGTCGTAGATGAACAAAACAAATCGGAACAAGACGGAAAGGTATCTATGAAGAGAATTTGGGAACGGTTCGGCAAGAGATCATCGGTATCCGCAGTGGTGATTGCGCTGGTGTTGGGCGGCACTGCGGTCGCGTTTACGCAGAAATCGGCAGATGAAAGCAAGGCCAGGCACCCGGCGGTCAATGTGCCACTGGACGAAAGGCCAATCGCGCGCGACACTCTGCCCCAAGGCAGCTACGCGCCCATCGTCAAGAAGGTGACACCGGCGGTGGTCAAGATTGTGACGACTATAACGTTGCAAAACACCTCCGCGCCGCAGATGCCCTTCTTCAATGACCCGTTCTGGCGGCGGTTCTTC
>JBJKSV010000937.1:0-3218 GCA_046703605.1 Limisphaerales bacterium | reverse complement strand
GTCCTGTATGCCACATATCGAGGTCTCATCCAACGGGGTTCAGACGCCGGAGAAGACGCACGACCCTTACGCGGTGCTGCGGAATCGGGACCTGGTGCTTTACCTGGTCGGGCGGTTCGCCGCCTCGATTGGCCAGCAAATGCTCATTGTGGCTGTGGGTTGGGAGCTTTACCATCGAACCCATTCTTATATCGCGCTGTGCCTGGTGGGCCTGGTCCAGACTCTTCCGATACTCCTGTTCACGCTCCCGGCGGGGCACGTCGCCGATAATTATGAACGGAAGCGGGTCATCATCTGGATGACCTTTGTCACGGTTTGCACCAGCATCGGTCTGACGCTCATCTCCGCCTATAATGCCCCGGTTGTGTGGATTTATTGCTGTCTGTTTGTGGCTGCCAGTGCCCGCACATTCCAGTGGCCGGCCAGTTCCGCTTTCCTGCCCAATCTCGTCGAGCGCGAGGATTTTTCCCGCGCGGTCGCCTGGAGCAGCGGCAGCTTTCAACTGTCCTCGGTTGCGGGACCGGCGGCCGCAGGCGGCTTCATTGCATTGATGCATCATGCCGCGCCGGTTTACGCCCTGAATGCCTTGGCGGCTTTGACCTGCCTGATTCTCATGGCCGCGGTGCGGCGTGGCCACATCGTTGCGGTCAAAGAGCGGATGAGCACGCGCCGGTTACTGGTTGGGGTGAAGTTCGTGGTTGCCAATCGGGTGATTCTCGGGGTCATCACGCTCGACCTGTTCGCCGTGCTCTTTGGCGGCGCCACCGCCATTCTGCCCGCGTATGCCAAGGATATCCTGAAGGTCGGGCCGGTCGGCTACGGATTCCTCTCCGCCGCGCTCCCAAGCGGTTCGCTGGTCTGCGCCCTGTTTCTGGCCCACGGGCGCCCGCTCCAAAAGGCGGGGCGGACGATGCTGCTGGCGGTAGCGGGCTTCGGTGTTGCCACGGTCGGCTTTGGCTTATCCCGATGGTTTTGGGTTTCTTTTCTCATGCTCCTGCTTTGCGGGGTGATGGACAACATAAGCGTGGTCGTGCGGCACACTCTCGTTCAGCTTCTTACTCCGGACGAAAAACGGGGCCGCGTTTCCGCTGTCAACGCCCTTTTCATTGGCACGTCCAACGAGATGGGAGGGTTCGAATCCGCCTTTGTCGCCTACCTGGTTGGCCCAATCTTTTCGGTGGTGTCCGGAGGCATCGGGACAATCCTGGTCGTGGGGGCGGTGGCGCTGATTTGGCCGGAGATCAGGAAATACGGGCGGCTGGACGGTTGAGGAGGCATCGACTTGTTGTTGCCCGGATGAGGCCCCGAGTATAAAATCCGCGTTAGTCTGTTAGACAAATCATCTGAAACACAGCATTATTGACGCATGAAATCCTCATTGCTCACTCGTCGTTCCTTCCTCCAACGCACACTCTTTGCCTCCGCCGCGGTTTCTGCGACACGCCTTATCCCGGCGCCGAACCTGGTGGCCGCCGCTCCCAGCGACCGGATCAAGGTGGTTCAAATCGGCTGCGGGGGACGCGGACTCAGCGCCCACCTGCACTGGCTGGTGACTCAGAGCAAGGACCACGTTGTGGGGATTGTGGATGCGGATGAAAGGCGCATCGACGCCTCCAAACGCTGGATGGAGCGGCAGGGGGTGAACTGCGCCAACCTCAAGACCTACAACGATTACCGGGTGATGTTCGACAAGATCGGCAACGAGATCGATGCCGTATTCGTTGCGACTCCCAACCACCATCATGCGCTGCCTTCGCTGATCGCCATGGAGTTGAACAAGGGCGTCTATTGTGAAAAGCCGCTCTGCCATGACATTCACGAGGCGCGCGCGCTGCGGGCAATGGCCGCGAGGTCCAAGGCGCCGACCCAGATGGGCAACCAGGGGCATTGCATGGACGGTTACCGCCGGCTGTGCGAGTTCGTCTGGTCGGGGCTGGTGGGGCACATCACCGAGACCCACAGTTGGAGCGACCGTGCCAACGGTGGCTCCGGGCCGCGTCCGTCCCCCATTCCGGTCCCCAAAGGGATGCATTGGGATAATTGGATTGGGCCCGCCCCTTACCGCGAGTTTCACGCCGACCTTCACCCGCACGAGTGGCACGGGTGGTACGACTTCGGCAATGGCTCCATCGGCAATATGGGCTGCCACATCATGGACGGCGTGTATTGGGCGCTGAACCTGGGCTACCCGGACAGCTTCGAGGCCGAGGAGATTCGCGGCGGCACCGATGAACGCTATCCGACCGGCACGCGCATCCGATGGGACTTCCCCGCGCGCGGTGAAATGCCCGAGGTGAAGGTTTATTGGTATGACGGCATGAAGCCCGACGTTAACGCCAAGGCGGTTGGCACGTATGACCTGGTCAAAGGCACCGCACGGAATGTGCCCCCTCTGCTGGAGGAGTTGCAGAAGAAGTACCCCGAGGAAGCCTTCGACACCAACGGCACGCTCTACGTCGGCACGAAGGGAATCCTCTCGACAGACACCTACGGCGGCCATCCACACCTGGTTCCATTCGATACCACGCAAGCCGCCACCCGAAGCATCCCCAAATTGCTGCCAAGGACAAAGAATATCATGGACGATTTCCTCGATGCCTGCCGCCAGGGCAAGAAGGAGACCGCGGCCAGCTTCGAGTACGGCGCTCGCCTGACCGAGCTTATCCTTACCGGCAACCTGGCCCAATACGCCGGAGCGGGCAAGAGACTATCCTGGGATGGCCCCAACGCACGCGTCACCAACTACGACGAGGTGAACGAGTTCATCCATCGGCCGTATCGCGAAGACTGGCAGCGTGGGGCGTTGGAGTAAGCGAGTGCCGGGGGGAAGCGGGTAAGGATGGTGGATGGTGGATGGTGGATGATGGATGATGGGTCCAAGACCACCAGTATCCCAAACACCCCTGTCCCCCAAGCCGTCAAGGCTCCCGCCCTGCGGGATGGTGGATGGTGGATGATGGGTTCAAAGGCTCCAGCATCTCAACGCCCACATGCACTCAACCGGCCCCCCAGCCCACCAATCCTTCCATCCAGTAATCCATCGATCCGATCCTCCGGTGCTGGAGCGAGCGAGTCAGCGGTTGAGCTGCCAGGCCTTCATCGCTCCGCAACGGGATACGGTCTCGAGATCCGCCTCGCGAACAGCCAAGTCGAAGTGGCGAGTTTGCAAGGCCGTACGTTCCAGCACCCATTCGGCGAGTTTTCCGGGATGCCCGTCA
>JBJKSV010000936.1:0-9283 GCA_046703605.1 Limisphaerales bacterium | reverse complement strand
GGAGGGGAGCTGTTGAAATCCCATTGCGCGATGATTTCACCCTCCCCGGGGCTGAGGGCGCCACAGAGAAAGAAGACGAAAAGCAAGTCTCGTTTCATTGTTATTCAGGCCGCCTTTCCAAGCCGCGTGGGAACTCCTGCCTGGCATTTCCCAGAAGTTCTAACGCGCGTAAGAGGGTTTATAAGGCAATTGACTCCCAGAACGCAAGCAAAACTCTGGATAAGAGCGGCGACTCAGCGCATCCCGCCAGGACCACTGGCAAATGCTAAACAAGCTCGCCAGCCAGGTAGGGCGCGTCACTCTGTGCGCGCCGCCGCTACTTCCAATCCTCTCGGGCGGCGCGCACGGAGTGACGCGCCCTAACGGCTCGTGACCCGGTGGCACCCACGGCATCCTGTCCCTTTTCCGGCAACGTAGAGGAGCGTTCCGGCAAACAGGAGCAAACCGGCCATCGCATAGAAGGAAAACATCACCAGGATCTGGAGCGGCGCAAACGGGAACAAGACAAGCCGCGACAGCGTGGTAACAGTGACGGCCAGCGCGCCGGCCAAAATAAAGCCACGCCAACTGAAATGGAATGGGCATCCTATGGAAGGGTCTCCAGCAGGCTTCATCTCGCGCTTGGAGCGGCGCAAGGCGAACACGAAAACGAGGAGCAAAAGGGCATACAGACTCCAGATCGTGAGCTGGCCTTGGAGGATGCCGGGGATCGAATGCGGTTTGATGCTGACTCCCCAAAAGGCATACCAGACCACCAGCACCAGGCCGAACGCGCGCAGGCCCTTGGGGCCAGGGAGCAACTCCCGAAGGGAATACGCCGCGCCCCCGGAACCTCTCCACCACAGCAAAGCCAATCCAAGGACAATACAGTTGCCCGTTCCAGAGAGAAACGAGGCGGCGACGGACGCCGAATTGACGAACTGCATAAATCCCAGGAAGGCCATTAGCAAGGCCACCCAACGGCGGGGGTGCTCTTGCAGCGCTCGCTGAACGTGCCAGGGCAAGCCCTCGGCGATTTCCGAGGAATTTGTGCAGCAGGACTCGGTAAAGAAGAGCGGGATGACAAACGCCAGCATCGGGTGGAGGCAGAATACAAGGATGATTGTCTCAAAAAAGGCGATACCGCCCACTCTGACGAAGGGGCCTTCGGGACGGAAGGAGGTCCACAGCACTTTTGTGATGTAGGCCTCGTACATGCCGTAAAGCATCCCTGCGGCAAAGAGCGTCCAGAATCGAGGGCGCCCGAATCGGAAGACCAGACCGGCCAGAAAAACGCTGTGTAGCAGGTAGAGCGGGATGACAACCAGCAATCCCCAGACCGTGAAGAAAGGGAACATCGTGGAGCCGGCGGGCACTTCCACAAAGAGCACCGAGATGATTCCGACCAAGAGCCAAAAGCCCAATTTGCGCCGCAGGGAAGGCTGGCAGCCGGACAGGGCAGGGGGGGCTTGCACCAAGTGAGATTTGGGTTCAGAGGCCATTTAGAAACCACCGCGCTTGAAATCCTCGGATTTCATCGTGGAGGCACTGACGCATGTCCGCCAATCCGGTGGCCAAGTCTATCGCCCAACCCGGAGCGTCTGCCGCTGGGTGCATTCATCCAGGCTATCCTGCACATGGACTACCGGTTGTCAAAACAGAATCGTGTTCACCCAACGCGATCCCTTCGTGCTTTTCCGCCAACACGGCAAGCCTTAAGATGCGTCCCAGATTATGGATAATGTTGCCTCAGTTCCACTTCGGCGTCCGAGCCTCCCTCTCGCATGGTTCGGAGGCGTGAGTCTGTTGTTGGTGAGTCTGGTTCAGGCTCAAGCCGGGCCCCTCTTCACTATGTGGCCAGCGGGCAATGAAGGTTTTGACGTGCTGGCGGACGGAAAGGTCGTGGCGCCGATTCGATTGGCGGCGGACGACGCCATTCAGGCGGACAATGTCGTCGTGGATGCAAACCAGATACGGCTTTCCGGGTTTCACACCAAAGACCCGCTGGCGGTCACCTTCGGCACCAACGATTTCGTGAGCATTACCGCCCCATCATCCGGCGATTCCAACGCGCCCACGGCCTGGGAACCGATCGTCCAGTTTAAGCTCTCCATCCGCGCGTTCGACACCAACCGATGGCTGGCCCTTTTTCCGGACGGACCCGCGCCGTTCCATTTCCTGGTCTGTTCGATGCCGACCGCCGAGGTGTGGCATCAGCGCGGTTGGCTCAATCCGACGCCTTACGCCGACCCTTTCTCATTGTTGCTCGATGTTCACACCGGCTCGCCAGAGATCTCGTGCCTGTGGAACCGGAATTGGAGTTATATCTGTCCGCTGGGCGGCAGCCCTATCCCGATGATTGGGCTTTGGGACCCCGAGGCGAGTCTCTATGTGGGGTACGATTTTCAAGGCGCGCGGGCGACGGACCAATCCGCGCGGTACATCGCCACGGCCTATTGCTGGCGGCAAGGCAGCCTGACGAACTTCGTCACCCTGGCCTATCCTTATGGCGGCGTCCGCTACGGCCAGCAGGTCTATCCCACAGCCGGCGAGGTGCTCTCCTCATGGTTTACGCTGGAGATCGATACCGACCTGCCCTCGACCGAAGACCCGAATGAGCGCTTTCAGGCCCGCCTCTTTGAGCGGTACACGAATGCCTTGCCAAAGGCGCCGGAGATGAACGACCTCGGCTGGATTCCCGGCGGAGCGCGCCTGAGTAATTTTGAAGGGCCAATCGGTGTAGGCCTTTACGGGGATGGAGGCGAGACGACATTTTACCCGGCTGGAACGGTGCTGGTTCAGGGTTGGGGAGGACATGTGGAAATGCCGATTGATACGGCCCTGCGCAACGGCGACATGACCACGGTGAATTACGCGCGAACGCGAGTGGAATCCCTGCTCAACAACTACGCCAAACGATTCACGGTTGATGGAGACCCCTGCCTTTATTGGGAGAAACCGCTGTCTGGCGCCTGGCTGGACAACTGGGGCGGCCCGGCCGTCACAACCTTGCACAATTCCGAAGGGTGGTATCCGGCTCGCGTCCTGGTCGAACTCTATCGCTATGACCGCAGCCGGGGGGCAGTCCGACCCGGCTACCTGGATGACATCGACGGCCTGTTCAACTGGGCGAAGCATTTCGTCTGGAGCCGCAATGAATTCGCGGACGTGCCCTCCTCGCCTTTTGCCATAGGAGGCACTCTGAGCACCGCCTTCCTGCTCGACTACTACTTCACCTTTCGGGACGACCCGGCACGCGCCGCCAATGCCCAACTGGCCCTGCATCTCGCCGACAATCTCACCTGGCGTTATCTGCATCCCTGGGCCATGGATTCCGACCGTTTCGACGGGGCGGTCGATAGCGCCTTCCTGGCCGAGCCGAACAGCGGAAGGGACTGGGCGGGCTTGGGCTGCGCCAACGAAGTCAATTGGAATATTGACGCGATGACCCAGGTTTATGTGCATACCGGCGACACGCGCATGCGGTATTACTTGCGCGGCATGCTTCAGCGCTGGCCCGAGCTGTACCAGGCCACCTACGAGGATTCGATTGCAGATTTTGGCACCAGCGGCGCCTTGACCGAAGGCTATGGCGTGTTTGACGGCTCCGGGCCGGGACGCGGCAACCGTTACAACTATGGATTCAGCCCCTCACTGCCGCTTAACGAGCCAATCGGGGCCTCGACCATGCGCGTGGTCGCCGGCGTCAAGGCCTGCATCGCCTTCGACAAGAACGGCGCCGATTGGAACGTCACCGACTATCGCACCGGCGGAGACGGTTCGTGCAGCTTCCGTGTCGTTTCGAGCCAACCCGCGGCCTTCGACATCAGCTTCTCCTATCCTTTTGTGGATATTTCCCAGCTTGCGGTGACCCGCACGCGGAACGGCCAGACCCAAACCCTGGGGAGCAGCGACGTGGTGCGGCCCACCCAATCGCCCAGTTCACTCTATCTGCGCGGCATGCGCGATGGGGATATCGTGACGATTGGCGCCGTCCCGGCTAATGCCCCGGTCATTTCGTTCGATGACTCATTGGTCTATAACGAAGCCAACGTCCGCAGTGTGACAAACGGCTTCTTTGTCACGCTGCCGCTGCATGGCAATTATCTGCTGCCGCAAGATTGGAATGACCTGAACTCTTTTGCCGGCATTGTCCCTGGCCTACGCTGGAATTACGGAATCCCCTACGCCCAAACCCTGCATGCCATGACAAATGTCACCTCTCTCAGCGCACCGGGCGCGAACCTTTTGGTGGTGGCATACACGCCTCCGCCTGATCAGACGCTCACGCGCGCGCCACTCCTGATTCTGGACGATGGCACCACGGCCCCGTTAAGCGGCCATCCGGTCCTCGCTTGGCAGGCCTGGCCGATGATGTTCAAACAAAAGGTGCTCCTGGACTATCTTGCGCTACCCAGCGGGCGTTCCCTCCGCCAGGTCAATCCTAACGGCACGCTCGTGATGGGCCTCACCTCGTTCACCGGGACGCCGGCTGATTGGCAGCCGTTCCAGGAGGCGCTTACGCCAGCCTCTGCATCATTTGTTCAGCAGGAGAATCAGGCACTGGCCATCCTGGCGCTGCAGAAAAGCTATGCCCAATTGCCGTCGGGCAGGATTGCTCTGCTGCCGCTGGACACTCCCGGCCCGGGCGCCAACTTCGCCGCCCAAACCGGCTTGCGCAAGAAATGGGACGCTCTGACCGAAGCCCAGTTCGTCAATCCGAATGTCTTCAACGCGACCCAATATCCCGTCGCCTTTTACCTGGGCAGCGAGAACTACGTCAAGACGGTGAACACGGTGGGAGATGGCAAGACCGCGATCATTCGCTATCTCACGCAAGGAGGCACGTTGGTCATCCTGGCCACTGGGCCGTTTCCTTTCTACTATGGCTACGGACCGGCGGATCAGGCTGGCCCGGCGGACCCGCTGCTGCCCGCGCTGGGGGTGCCCTTCGAGACATTCGAACAGGCCCCTCCCGGCATCTTCATGCAGCGGTACACCAACCAGACCATCCTCCATTCCGTGCCTGACCGATTTGACTTCCCGCCGGGCGACCCTCGCCTGCGCGCCATAAACGGTTCCCAGGTCAACCGCGCCAACCGCTATGAACCTTTCCTCAAGGCCATTGACGGGCAAGGACACGACTACGGCGATCCGGCAGTGTTCCTCGCCTTCCGCACAGGCCCCGCCAATGGAGGCAAGATCCTCTACGTTTGGAGCACGCTGCTCGCCGGGCCGCAGGGCCAAGCCATCATGGCCGACGTCGTCACATGGATTCTCAACGCCGTCTTCCGCCCGCCAACGGCGCAAATCGATCCCCTGTTGCTGCCCACCTCATACTATGCCGCACTGCACTTCAACGCCGCATCCAACCTGAATTACCTGATCCAGGCCCGCAGCAGTCTGACCGCTGGTGCCTGGTCGCGAATCGCGGACCTCTCCACCGCGCCAACCAACCGCTCGGTTTGGTACACGAATTTCGTAGCGGGCATCGGTTCGAGATTTTACCGTCTCAGCATTGGCCCGTAATGGATGCGGACCTCCGGTCCGGAACGCCAGAGGTTCCAACCTGCCTGCGGTTAGGCCAATCCATTCAGTTCGCCATCCGGGTACGATAGAACTGTGGCGGGCTGGTCTGGTCGAAGGGGACCGTGACCTGCAACTTCACGTCGCTGGCCGTATTGGTGAGCCAGGGCTGCCACTGGGGCGCCAAGAGGCTGCTCGTCGCTTCCCAGACATAGTTGCTCCCGGGCTGGCCCTTGAAGCAGAATTTCAGTTGGTCGGCTTCGTAATGATGGATCACCAACTTGTGAAGGGGAAGAGGCAGCACGGTGACGTTGGTGGCGACCGCCACACCCGTGAGTCCGTTGGCATCGGTGACAGTGACCGTGAAGGTCCGGACTCCCCCAGCCAGGTCCTGCTCGCTCCACATGTAGGGGTTGAAGTCCCAGGCTCGATGGCTGACTCCAAGGCTCGTGGGGCCGTCAAGGCATTCAACTGCCGTGATGTCGCTATTGCCGGGCTGCGTGGTGGCGGTCACCAGAATATCTGAGCACGCCTCCAGGACGGTGTTGTTGGTGGGATAAACGAGGGTGACCTGCGGGCCGTTATTGACAACGGAGATGTGGACGGGCGCCGAGGTGGTGGCATTACCGGAGCCGTCGTAGGCTACGGCGCTAAGCGTATAGGAGCCGGCCGGCAGGGTGTCCGCCAGCGCGCTGAACGGGGGAATCGCCGGGGAGCCGACGAGCTTGTCGCCGATGTAGAAGTCCACATGAGAAATGGAGCCGCCGTCCTGGCTGGCTTGGGCCTGGATGCCAAAGAAAGCCGGAGCGGTGAAACTGGCGCCGTCCTGAGGAAAGGTAATCTGGACTTGGGTTTGGGCTGCGGTGAGCCGGCCAACGAGCAGAATGCGCGGGTTGTTACCATCGGCGGTGGTCAACAGGATATCTCCTGTGAGCGGGTCCTGCGTGGCGCCGCGGATCTGCCAAACATCGGAAATGAATTCACGGAGCGTCGATACAACGGGATCGCCATTGGAGTCGATCTCATAAACCACCGCCCGGTCGTCTAATTGGCTGGTGAGAAGCACGCTGTCCTTGGCGAACCCCGCGCCATCCGCCTTCACGAACACCGGACTACCCGCGTAATACACGACGTCGAGCGACTTCGTGGGCGCCTGAATCGTGAAGGTGCCCGTCCCGTCAGGAGTAACGGTTGTGTCACACCAATACGACCAACCCGCTATCTTCAGGCGTCCGGCACCGGCGAAGCCTGCTGGGACAAAAGTGAGACCCGCACGCCCGTCCTCGATGCCCAGGTCTCTCAAGCGTATCTGCTTGCTGGGGCCGGTTGCACCAGGCTGTATCTGGCTCAAGCCGCCGTCGCTGCCCGATATATAAAACAAGACTCCGTTGGGGCCGTAAGCGAGTCCGCCATCGATTCCGCCCTGAACATCCAGCGGTTGTTCAGGCGGCATCCCCGGGGCATCCGCCAGATAAATGCCGGCCCCGGCAAAGCCGGTGATGTGATGCTGCGCGTCCCGAGCCACCTTGATCTCATAGATTTTTGCCTCTGGGTATCCTGCGTTTCCTCCTATGAGCAGGGTGTCTGAATCGCCGGCCTTAAAGACCATTGAACTGTAGGCCGGAGGCACATCATCGGCCTCACCCAGGTCGCGAACGTTGTATTCGCCGGCGAAGTCCGGCGCCAGGGTTTGAGCTGTCGCGCCAAGCGTTGTCAGCAGCACGCTGCTGCATAGGAGGGTTCTGATATCCTTAAGTGTCTTCATGGTTGATTTCTGGTTACTTTCCATCGGGTGAACAATGGCCGCATCGTCCGACGCGCTTCCAGCGCCGGCCTTCACTCCGACACGATGCGGCGGTAAGCTCGGATTATTTAAATCGACGCGGCAGGATGTCAAGTAGAAAAACTCATCGCTTCCACGGAATCCACAGAATCGCCGACCCGGTAGTTCGATGAGGCCATGGCTTTCTCTCAAACTGAGCGCCGCCTGGCAAGACCTTCACCTGGCCTTCCAGGCAAAGTGATAAGTGCCGGAGCCAACGGTGAAAACCGCGCGGCCGGTCTCCATGCCAGCGAACGAGACCCCGTCGGCAAGCGTCGCGTGCTTGCCGCTCTCGGTCACCTCTTCCGGGCTGGAGGCGGGCAGGGCGACTCGCGCAGTTGTGTTTACCGGAATAGCAAGGAAAACCGCGACCTGGCCGCCTTCGCGCCGCCACTTCACAGCCACACGCCCCTTGATGGTCTGCAGGGAAGCCTCGACGTAACTGAGGCTGGCAGGCATGACGGGCCGGATACCGATCTGCGCATAACCAGGTTGCAATGGTGTAATGCCGGCCAGGCGCGTGAAAAACGAGGAACTCACACCGGCGAACATCACGTGATTATGGGAATTCATGTCGCCTTTGAAGGTCCACTGTTCCCAAAGGGTCGTGGCGCCCTGGGCGATCTGGTTGCCGAAGCTGGGATAATCGGGCCGTGTCAACATGCGGATGCCAAGGCCGGCGTGGCCATAGTCGCTCAGCACGTCCAGCAGATAACGGGTTCCGAAGATGCCGGTGTCCAGATGCCCCGTGTTCTTGCCCCGGATCGTCGAAAGCAAATGCGCAAATACCTCCGCCTGCCGGTTGGGTGGCACCATGCCGAGCGCCAAAGCCAGGATCGAGGCGGTTTGCGATCCGCTGCCGTAAGAGCCGCGCGCCGGGTCGAAGCGCCTTTGATTGTAGGCGCGAGTAATTTCACCCGCCAACCGGGCGTAGCGTTTTGCGTCGGCGGTCTTTCCGAGCACTGAGGCGGTCTGGCTCACGACTCGGACCAAGGCGGCGTAAAGGCAGGTGTTTACGTCAGTCACGTCCCCATGGAAGCCGGCCCAGGTCCCGTTATTTGGTCGGCACCAATCTCCGAAACCGTTGGTATAGATGCAGTCGGGAGCTTCGGCCCGAAGGAATTCCACATAGCCGCGCATGTTCGAGTAATGGCTTTCCAGGATGCGCTTATCACCGTATTGCCAATAGAGTCGCCAGGGGAGAAAAACCGAATCCCCGTTCCAGTCCGGATTGCCGCGTCCGCCGCTAATGTCGTCCAGCCACTTGGTATAGAAGCGGTCCATCCAGAAATGGCACAGGGCGGCATCTTCGGAAGTCTGGGAGTCCATCTGGCAGGGCGTCCGCTCGTCCCGCTGGCAGCAGTCGGTGGGGATGCTCTTGAACTCGCTACGCATGGACCAGGTGCAATTGCGGTCGATGCGGTTGAGGACAGAGTCTGAGCAGGTGAACTTCCCGATGGGTTGCACATCTGCCTGGACAACACAGCCGGTTAGGTCGTCGAGTGTAGGGGTGCCGGGGTAGCCGGAGACTTGGACATAGCGAAAGCCGTGGTAGGTGAAGCGGGGTTCATAAGTCTCTGGACGGCCGCCTTTGAGCACAAAAGTGTCGGTATCTTTGGCACGGCGGTTGGTCCAGGGATCGATCAGGCCGTTCTTGCCGATCAATTCGCTATAGCGCATGACAATGCCCGTGCCGCGTGGGCCGTCGGCGCGGATTCGGGCCCAGCCCGCAAAGTTTTGGCCCAGGTCAAACACAAACACACCCGGCTTCGGTTCGGTACGCCTTATCGGACGTATGTTTTGAGCGACGCAAATAGGCGGCATGATATTGGGTTCGAGCCGGGCGCCGGTTGGCTTCAAAACACGAACCGGTTTCCAGTCCTCGGCATTGAAGCGGGCGGTAGCCCAGCCAGGTGTCTCAAGGCGGGCATCATAGACCTCGCCGTCATAGAGGCT
>JBJKSV010000935.1:0-5500 GCA_046703605.1 Limisphaerales bacterium | reverse complement strand
CAGCAACTCTTTCAGAAAGCTATTGGTGTCAAAACACCCGCCCTGCGCGGCGGCTCAGAGATGTCCCGGTCGGGTTCCTGAGCCCCGCCTTTCCATCCGCTGAGCCGCATCGTATAAGCGCTCTGCAACATTTGGCGCGCTCCTGTCACCTCACCACCCCCCGGTCAGAAGGAAGCGCAGCAGGGCCTGGAGCTTTGTCTTGGCCTGACTCAAAGTAACGGTCTTCATGGTCCGAATATGGCATCGGTTGGGGACCTGCGACAAGGCCACTTTGAGTTCTTCAAACCGCGGGCGGCCCACCACGCTGTCCTCCCGGATGCCGTGCTCTCCCAGGAAGCCGTCCAGCCGAATCCAGCCTGGCAATGCGAAGCAGCGCCTTTTTATGAACCGCGCAGACAAGGCACTCTCGTGATGCCCTGGGTCGCGTTGGTGGCGCGAAGCGATAAGGAGGGCTTGTTGGCTCCGGCAAAAGCGGTTGCGGCTAGCCCGGGGCCGGTTATGTTTGGTGAGTGCCATCCCTTTTCCATGCCGAGGGTCACAAACACCTCTGGACGCCGATGACAGCCAGAGGGGCAGTTCTGTTGATTGGCCTGCTGACGGTCCGCCTCTGTAGTGCGGGGGGAACGGCCGGTTTCAACGCCCGGCTGGAGCCGACCCCTCCATTTCCCGGCTTGCAGGCCGCAGCGAGGGCCAAAGGCATTCCGTTGGAAGGCGTTGACCGGCCCGGCGCCTCCGAAGCGCTTTCGCCCGGTGATTCGGTAACCACGTTGATTACCCTGCACGAAAAAGGGCATCGACGCACCCAATGGGTCATTTACCTGGAAGCGGTGGCGGCTCCCAACCCCCATCAAGCCGCCGATTCCAACGGCGCGGGATCTAAACCGCCCGCTCGCGCCGCGGCCGTGATGTACACCTCCATGAGCAACCGCTTCGAATTCGCCGACGCGCCGGCAACCATTCGCCTGCGAACCATCGGGCCCTTTGTCGAACCCAATTCGAGGTGGAAACAGCCCCCACCCAAGGACGACAGCGCCCGGGTCACCGTTAATCGTGTCTTCCTCGGCCTGGGTCTCGATCAGGGGGCCGCGGCGCTCTCTCGGGTCGCCAAGCTCCGCCGCCGCGATAAGGGCATCGGCGACTCTTGGTTCTCGGTGTCAGCGAAGCCCTTCAATGCCCCGGAAATCGAGCGCGGCCGGAAAATGGCGGCCCGGCTGCACATCACTCCGGAGGAAGAACGCGCCTTGGCCGGCGGGGTTCCGGCCTTGTTTTCCTATTTTGATACCATTCGTCAGACCCCGGATTTGGAATCCATTTTCCGCCGTGTGGTGAGCATGCCCTCGATGTGGGCGATGCTAAAGTCATTCATAAAGAGCCATGGCATTTCGGCCCGAATCGCTATCGGTCACCCGGATGACCGCCTTGGCTCGGTGGCACTGCCGGGCTGGGATTTGGGAACCAATCCGCCGCTGTGCTCTCTCCCGGTGGATGTGACCCTCTGCGGACACCACGCGCTGGTGCTGACCCTGATAGTAACCGCTCCACATCCGCCCTTCCTGGCCTGCGGCGGCATCGTCGGATTCCTGGCGGAAAATCCGCAGGACAAGGACAACTACCTGGCCTTTCGCGTGATCGCCGCGCATTGCCGCTCCCCACAGTGAGAGGCAAAGGTTGCCAGCCCGCGTTGCTTCCAGCAGCCTGCAAGGCCAACCATCGCGGGGTCAGAGCCGAATGGCGCTCAGTTTAGGCACAGGATTTTTCTGGGGTCGCTTTTCCAATATGGTTTGCGGTGAGTGATTTCCTTGTATTGCCAGATTCGGTTCCGGTGTTTCCACCGCCAGGTGATAATCGTTCGGCATCAGGAAATAGGCATGCACCTGTTCACCCCGTGAGAACCTCAAATGGTCTGCTCGGCCCGACCAGTTACGACCGGGCCGCCTGGGCCAGAGGCTCCGTGCGGACAACGTGAAGCAGCCCGACAAACTCCGAGTCCTCCAGCTCCCGGCTTTGCTCCCAGTGCTCTGCCGGTCTGGCGATCTCCAGACGCGTGGAGAAGACCCAAAGCAGTTCGGGATGGCGGATATCGTAGGTCTTGCCGTCCGTAAGGTGGATTCTGAACGGCACAAAGGGCTCGGCCGTCAGGAGTTTCAGAATATCCTGCTTGTTCATGTTCGCCTCGAAAATCCGCTGTCATAAACAAATTAAGCGTTGGGGCTGGTGAAGCAAATGGAAAATGAGGCATCGGGCGGCAGCGTCCGGTCAGACCGATCAAAATGATGCCAATCGCCTCGTTGCTCTTGCCTTCCCCAATCCAGTGCGGCACATCCGCTTCCCTCCCGCTGAGCCCCTGCGCGAGGTCAAACCGTACCTTGGTTCATTCTGCTTGATGGGCTTCCAGCTTAAAGATGAGAATGCCCAGGAGGGTCGCGTTGACCTCCGCCTTTCATAAACTTGCAATTCGAGCATGTCCTGGTCAAAGCGGCCCTCCCCGTTTCGACGGCCTTCGGTGTCCAGGAAAAGGGTGCGTTTCCGGCCAGGGCACTTCTCCTGCGCCATGCGGATGAGCCGCAGGAGATTATACGCGGCCTGGTCGAAATTCTCACTTGCGTGGACTACGTGGCCTTCACCAGTCCAAGCGCAATGCTGAGAGTTTTTTCCTGATGAGTCGCAGGTCCCACACCAAGACCGAGCGCAGGTCATCCCCGGCAGTGGCCAGGAACCGGCCATCGCCGGAAAAGCACAGGGGCCGCCCCGTGTCCAAAGTGGCCAACTCCGCTCCGTCAGGCACCGAAACCAATTCGACCTTGCTATTTCGTCCACAGAGCAGGGCCAGCATGTGGCCGTCCTCAGAGAAGGCCATCGTGCCGTACATATCTCCGGCCCGGTCTCGTCCAATGGCCACGCCCGGCTCCCAGCCAGGCGCTTTCCACAACCGGTATTCCTGGGCCGAGCCGGTGACCAACCACTGGCCGTCCGGGCTGAAAAGGACACTGGCGTTGCCTTTGACGGACAATTGCCGGACGGGCCGGCCGGTCGCCGTTTGCCAGATTTGGACATTCGCGCCCTTCCAGGTGCCGGTAGCCAGCCATTGCCCGTCCGGAGTCACGGCAACGGAGGCGGCCTCCGAATGGCCCCAGAGGGGCCTGGGAGCACCTGGACGCTGCAGGTCGAAGAGCAAGAGGTCGGGACCGCCTCGGCACGCCGCGATAAGAGTATGTCCGTCCGAAGTGAGGCAGCTCGATTCGAGATTGGAGGCGCAAAGAGTCGTTGGAGTCCCGATTCGAGGTTCATGTGGCTTGACCCACCGCAGTGGCCACTGCTGGAGACCGGAGACGCCGCTGGCGAGCAGGGCGCCTCCGTCCGATGTGAACAGGGCCGAGCGGTAGTCCGCTCCTGGGAGATGAGCCAAAAGCCGGTTCCTTTCCACCTGCCAAAGGTAAATGCCGTCGGTGCAGGCCACCGCCAGCAGGCGCCCATCAGGGCTGAATTGTCCGCCCCAAATCATAGTCGTCCGGCCGAACCGCCGGCATTCGCGCCCTGGCTCAACCTGCCATATCCCAGCCCTGGAATCGTCAATGCCGAAACCTACCCGGTCCCCGGAGCCGAATGCGAGGGGGATCCATCCGCCCGGAAGATGGAGCAACGCCCGCCCGAGCTTGGCATCCCAAAAGCGGGTCGTTCCGTCCCATCCGCTGGTCAGCAGAATGTCGCCTCCGGGATTAAATATGGCCGCGGTAACGACTCCGATGTGCCCCTCCAGGACCGCTTCAAGATTTCCGGTGCCGACCTCTCGCAAGTAGGTGCGCCCGTCGGCGGCCGGGCAGGCCAGGAAACGGCCATCAGGGCTCCAGCCAACCGACCCGACGGCGGCAGGATGGTGGAGGCGCTGCTCAATGCGCCCCGATGCCAAGTCGATGATAAGGACAGTGGGGTTCTCCTGGCGCGCCACCGCCAGGCGTTTCCCTTCGGGGTCGAAGGTCATGGCCTGAAGCCCTGGAAGCGTTTTCAAGCGCCCGGTCTGTTTTCCGAGCGCAAGGTCGCAGAAGCGGATCGATCCGTTCTCCTCGGCAAGCGCAAGCTCGGTGCTGCCGGGCCGAAAAACGAAAGACCGCGCAGTGATCGATTCACGCAACACCACTTCTCGCGAGCGCAGGTCCCAAGCCACGACCTGGTCACCTTCCGAACCGACGTATTTCTCCGCCAGGTAAACCCCACTCGGACTGAAACGCAGGGCAGCCCACTCCGGTTTCGCTGGACTCGCCAGCCGGAACACTTCGCGGTCATCGGCCGTCTGACGGAGGCTGATCCCGCCTTCACGCAGCGCCTCCGCGTAGCGCTGCAGGCCGCCATCAAACGCCAAGCCACCCGCGGCCCCAACGGGCGCGCCGTGGATCTCGCGCTCCACTCGCACATCCGGCAGGGCCAGGCAAGCAATCGCTTCGTTGCGCAACTCGAGGGAGGGGCGGATAGCCGCCGCTTTCCGCACGGCTTCGAGACCCTCGAAGCGGCGGCCAGGGTGCCCGCTCCAGCGGTCGGCTCGCGCTTGGGCCAGGTATGAAGCGTAGAGTTCCTCGACCGCCTCCTGCTCAGCACGGGCCGCCCGGCGGAGGGCGCCCTCGGTTTGGCGCCATTGCCACAAGACCCCGCCAAAACCCGCCGCCCCCAAGAACAGCACCGCCCCAAGGAGCGAGGCCACCGCCGGCTTGCGCCGGCCCCACTTGAAGACATGTTCCAGCACTCCACCAGGACGGGCGAGGATCGGCTCCCTGCGCAACCAGCGGTCCAGGTCTTCAGCCAGGGCGTCGGCGGAGGTATAACGCCGCTGTGGGTCTTTTTGAAGGCATTTCAGGCAGACCGTCTCCAGGTCGCGGTCCACTCTGGCGTTGATGGTTCTTGGCCGCGCCGGCTCCTCATCGACCAACCGGCGGAGCGTTTCCAATTCGGTGTCGGCCGAGAACGGAGCACGCCCAGCCAGCAGGAAATACAGGATCCCGCCCAGGCCATAGACATCGACCGCGGTGGTCAGTTGATCGGTTTTGCCGGCAGCCTGTTCGGGCGCCATAAAACCGGGACTGCCAAGCACCGAGCCGCTAACGGTCAGGTGGCCTTGGGCGGTCAGGCTCCGCGCCAAGCCGAAGTCGGAGATATGGGGCCGGCCCTCAGAATCGAGGAGGATGTTCGCCGGCTTCAGATCGCGATGCAGGATGCCCCGCTGATGCGCGTGGTGGACGGCGCGAGCCAAGGTGAACATGAGTTCGGCAGCCCGGCGATCGCTAAACTCAAATCCAGCATCGCGGGCCTCAACGGCCAAATTGCGCCCGTTGATCCACTGCATGCTGAAGTAAGGCTGGCCTTCATGCACCGCGATGTCGTAAATGGCCACGATGTTCGGGTGCTCCAGGCGGGCGACGGCTTCCGCCTCCGCATGGAACCGCTGGATATCAGCGAGGCTAGCCAGATTCCCGCCCAGCATCAGCTTCACCGCCACCGTGCGGTTCAGGCT
>JBJKSV010000934.1:0-9116 GCA_046703605.1 Limisphaerales bacterium | reverse complement strand
GGGTGGGGTCTTGCAGCGTGCAGGCCATACGGAAGCGGCGCTCGATTTGGTGCGGTTGGCCGGTTGCCGTCCCATCGGCGTCATCTGCGAGATTATGAGCGACGACGGCTCCATGGCCCGGCTGCCGGAGCTGTTCCAGTTCGCCGTCCGCCACGGTCTGAAGATTTGCACCATCGCCGACCTCATTCAGTTCCGCCGGACGAGGGAAAAGCTCATCGAACGCGTCGAGATCGTGAAACTCCCGACCGAGTATGGAGATTTCAACCTGTATCTTTACCGCTCCAAGCTCGATTCGCAGCACCACCTGGCCTTGGTCTGTGGCGACCCCTCCTCGCAGTCCAATGTCCTGGTCCGCGTCCACAGCGAATGCCTCACCGGAGACGTTTTTGGCTCCTACCGTTGCGACTGTGGGCCGCAGCTACGCGAGGCGATGCGCCAGGTGGCCGCCGCCGGCTGCGGCGTCATCGTCTATATGCGCCAGGAAGGGCGCGGCATCGGTCTTGCCCCGAAGATCAAGGCCTACAAACTCCAGGAACAAGGCTACGATACCGTCGAGGCCAACCAAAAACTCGGCTTCGACATGGATTTGCGCGAGTATGGCCTTGGCGCCCAGATTTTGGCTGACCTCGGCCTTAAGACGATTCGTTTGCTGACCAACAACCCCAGGAAGGTCGTTGGTCTCGACGGCTACGGACTGAAAATCGTCGAGCAGGTCCCCATCCGCATCCGTCCCAATCCGCACAACGCCAACTACTTGAAAACCAAGCGCGAAAAGCTCGGACACCTGCTCTGAGGGCCCATCCACTATGTTGACACCTGTTGCCAAGACCACCCTCCAGGCTGGGGCGGAGTCTTTTGCCATCGTCGCCTCGGAATACAATGCGCGCTACGTGGACGCCATGGTGCGTGCAGCGAAGGCCGAGCTTAAGCGGGCCGGCGTGCGGAAGATCCGCGTTGTTAAGGTTCCCGGCGCGTACGAGATTCCGTTGGTGGCGGCATGTTTGGCGCGAGAGGCCTCAGAACGGAAAGGCCGTTTCCAACGGCCCAACCAGGCACGAGAGCGGTCGCCGTCGCCCTCCACGCCGATTCTGGGAGCGATCATCTGCCTGGGGGTTATCCTGCGCGGCGAAACGGTCCACGCCGCGCATATCGGCGAGGCGGTCAGCCGCGCCCTGATGGAGGTCCAACTCCGATACGAAGTGCCCGTTATCCACGAAGTCCTCCTGCTCGAAAACGAGGAGCAGGCCCGCGCCCGCTGCCTCGACAAGACCCACAACCGCGGCGCCGAAGCGGCGCGTACCGCTTTGGCCATGGAGCGAGTCCTCACAAGCGTCCGCTCACCACGGAGGTCCGGACATAAAATGCCGTATTTGTCGCGGCCGGCTTCGGAACCGTCGTGATTGGAGGCCGGAGCGGAAGGGGTTGGGGGGCCCCCAGGATAAACTATGCTAATTAGCATAGTTAATAGACCTACAAACCGCTTGCGCCTCCATTAGTTCGGTGCTATCGGTTTCCTTATCGCGAATATTATGACGAAATGTTCCACTTTCCTTGGTATGATTGCAGTGGCGGCGGCCCTCCAGACGGCGGGCGCCGCGGAAATTATCGGCACGGTCACTCTCTCCGGCACGCCTCCCCCGGAGATTAAGTACACCCCGCTCATCGCGGACGCGACGTGCAGCAAACTCCACAAGGAGATGCCGACTACGCATTTTTTCGTCGTCGGGGCCAATTCCGGCCTGGGAGATGTGGTGGTGAGCCTGCAGGGGATCAGCGGCCAATCCACCGGTGCGTCAGCCAAACCACTCGAGCTGGATCAAAAGGGCTGTCTCTACGAGCCGCAGATCATGGCGGTGCAGACCGGGCAAAAGATCCTGGTGAAGAACTCCGACCCGGTCATCCACAATATTGACATCCAGCCCGGCGCCAGCTCGGGCAACAAGCCGCTCAATCTCGCCCAGATGCCAGGCACTCCGCCGCTGACAGTCAGCTTTGCCAAGCCGGAGATGTTCATCAAAGTCAAATGCGACGTGCATCCGTGGATGTTCGCCTGGATCAGCGTCTTCGATCATCCTTACTTTGCCGTGACGGACAAGGACGGACACTTCAAGATCGAAAATGTCAAACCCGGCACCTATACTATCGAGGCCATCCACCGCAAAGCGGGCAAGCAAACAAAGACCATCCAGGTCAAGGAGGGTGCGCCGACGGAGGTGAATTTCGTGCTGAAGGCGCCGTGAGCCTTCGGCAGCGCATAGGGGAACTCTTCCGGAATAGGAGTTCGGGACACAACCGCAGTTTTGAGTTAAAAAACGAATGAGACTTAGCCGCTTAGCCCTGCTGACCGCGGCTGCGACGCTGGGGCTGATTGGCATGGGGGGCCTGGTGACGAGCCATGGCGCGGGAATGTCCGTGCCGGACTGGCCAAATACGTACGGCTACAACATGTTTTTCTTCCCGATCTCCAAGTGGGTTGGGGGCATCTTCTACGAACATACGCACCGGTTGGTGGCGTCGGGTGTCGGCATGCTGACCTCGGTGCTGGCGCTTTGGCTCTACGGCAAGAAGTCGCGTCCCTTCATGCGGTGGGCCGGGGTGGCGTTGCTCTGCTTTGGCGGCGTGGCGCTGGCGGCGGACCCCAAACGCTGGAGTAATGCCCTGGTACTCGGCTTAACGGGGGCGGTGCTTTCGGGTGCGAGCTTTTTCTGGCCGCGGTGTGAGGCAAGCCCCAAATGGCTGAGGCGACTGGGGCTCATCGCGTTTTTCGCCGTGGTGGCGCAGGGGATCCTGGGCGGACTGCGGGTGACCGAGCGTATGCAGCAACTGGGAATTTTCCATGCCACCCTGGCGCAGCTTTTCTTTGTCCTGGTTTGCTCCATTGCCCTGTTCGCCAGCCCCTGGTGGGAAAGCTCTGGCGCCCGATTGCGGGACCTGAGATCCGCCGGCCAGGCGCCGTTCGGCTTGAGACCGCGGGAATTTGGCTTTGTTTTGGGGGCGACCGTGTTGATTTTCTGCCAACTCGCCCTGGGCGCCACCATGCGCCAGCAGCACGCCGGGCTGGCTATCCCTGATTTCCCTCTGGCCTACGGACGGTTCTGGCCGGCGACAGACCCCGCCTCGGTGGCCTCCTACAACCAGCATCGAATGGAGATCTTCGCTGTCAACCCAATCACGGCCGCCCAGATTCTCATGCAGATGGCGCACCGGTTCATGGCCCTGCTGATTCTGATTGCCGTGGGCTTTTGTGCCTTCTCGGTTCGTCGCAGGCTCGGCGCCGGCCACCGGTTGAGCAAACTCACGTTGGTTTGGCTGGGCATGATCTTTGGCCAGGCCTTTTTGGGGGCCGCAACCATCTGGTCGAACAAGGCCGCGGATATTGCCACCGCGCACGTTCTGGGCGGCGCTCTTTCATTAGCCATGGGAACGATTCTCTGCATTATCTCTTATCGCAACTCGAGCTTTGCACACGGCGGGGCTAAGGCGCGCACCCGCGACGGCGTCCCCGTCCATTCGCCTATGGGAGCGCGGCCGGCAACCTCAGGCCTTGATTGAAGGGAAACGGAATGGAAGTCATCGATATTGCCCCTGGGAAGCTTCAACCGCTTGAGGTAAAGGCGCGTGGCATCGCGGCCGCCAGGGCCTGGGTTGCGGTCTATGCCGACCTGTTCATAGCCCGCGTGACGCTGCTTGTCCAGGTGACGACGCTTATTGGCTTTTACCGCGGAAGCCGCGGCGGGGTGGACGGTCTGCTGAAGCTGCACGCCGTGCTGGCGACGGGCCTGCTGGCCAGCGGCGGTGCGGCGCTCAACGAATTGCTGGAACGCGAATACGACGCCAAAATGCGCCGTACTCAGGATCGCCCGCTGCCTTCTGGGCGCCTTCAGCCGCGGACCGTGTTGGCGGTGGGAGTGGGAGCCGCCGTTGGGGGATTGCTCTACCTTGCGCTAGCCGTCAATGCGCTCGCCGCCGGCCTCGGCGCGCTCACGTTTGTTACCTACGTCTTCGTTTATACCCCGCTCAAGCGGGTGACCTGGCTTAACACCGCCGTCGGCGCCATTCCTGGCGCGCTTCCACCTTTGATCGGCTGGGCCGCCGCACGCGGAGAGCTCACTCTTGGGGCATTTGTCCTGTTTGCCATCCAGGGGCTTTGGCAGGTCCCGCACTTTATGGCCATCGCCTGGATCTATCGCGATGAATACGCCAAGGCCGGATTCAAGATGCTTCCGGTTCTGGACCCCGAAGGACGCCGCACCAGCCGCCAAACCCTCTTTCACGCGCTGGCTCTGCTGCCGGTGAGCCTCTGCCCCTTCCTGCTCCACGTGGCGGGCGCCGCGTACATGGGAGCCGCTTTGGTTCTGAGCCTGGCGTTTCTTTGGACGGCGGTGGAGTTCGTGCGGCACTTGACAGTGATGCACGCCCGGCGGTTGTTCTTCCTCTCGATTCTCTACCTGCCGCTGCTGCTGGGAGCCATGGTGCTGAACAAGGTCTGAGCGGGTTGAAATGATTTTCTGGATTTGACATGAACTGAAATTCCAGGCCCAATTATGAGCTTGTCATTACAAAGACAAAATATGGTTAGTGTAAAACGGTTGGAACATCCAACCCCCAAGGCGCCAGCGGCAGCCGTTGGAAGTTGGGTGTTGGATATGTTCCAGTTCCAGATTCCTTGCTTTCCCCAGTAACCCTTCTCCTTTGACCCATGCAGGCCACCGTTACCGAAGCATTTCCGCATTCCGGCGCCCACGCGTCGCATCACGAAGAGGCGGGTTTCCTCAGGACCTACATCTTCTCGACGGACCATAAGATGATCGGGCTGCAGTACGGTTTTACCGCACTGTGCTTTCTGCTGTTCGGCTTTTGCCTGATGTTGATGATGCGCTGGCAGATCGCCCATCCGGGCCAACCCGTGCCGGTCCTCGGACCGGTGCTGGCCTCTCTCCTGGGCAACGTGGCGGCCAACGGCATCATCTCGCCCGACCTCTATAACTCCTTCGGCGCCATGCATGGCACCATCATGGTCTTTCTGGCCATCGTTCCGCTGGCATTTGCCGCGTTTGGGAACTACCTCGTGCCGCTTCAAATCGGCGCGCCGGATATGGCCTTTCCTCGTGTGAACATGGCCAGCTACCAGTTTTATGTGCTGGGCGGCACCGTCATGTTCTTCAGCTTCTTCATCCCTGGAGGGGCGGCGCAGGCAGGCTGGACCTCCTACCCACCTTTGGCCGAGGTAGTTGAGACCAACGGGCAGACTTTTTGGCTGATTGGGATGGTCCTTCTTATCTCTTCATCTCTGCTTGGCGCGGTCAATTTTATCGCGACCGTGATCCAGTTGCGAGCGCCCGGTATGACTTGGATGCGGCTGCCGTTCTTTGTTTGGGCGCAATTTGTGACGGCCTTCCTGCTGCTGCTGGCCTTCCCGCCGCTTGAGGCCGCAGGTATCATGCAACTGATGGACAAAGTCGCAGGGACGAGTTTCTTCCTGCCGACAGGTCTGGCGGTGGGAGGCAACCTGGCTCATATCAGCGGGGGAGGCAGCCCGCTGCTGTGGCAGCATCTATTCTGGTTCCTGGCGCATCCGGAGGTCTATGTGCTCATCCTTCCGGCCATGGGGATTGTGGCCGAAATCATCGCCAACAATACGCGCAAGCCGATTTGGGGCTACAAATCCCTGGTCTATTCGGTGCTGACCATTGGCTTTCTCTCCTTCATCGTCTGGGCGCACCACATGTATCTGACTGGAATGGGCATGAAGATCGCCACTTTCTTCCAGACTACCACGATGCTTATTTCCATCCCCTCGGTCATTATTTTGACCTGCATGTTCATCTCTCTGTGGGGCGGCTCGATCCGGTTTAATACGCCGATGCTCTTTGTCATGGCCTTCCTGCCGATGTTCGGCATTGGCGGCCTGACCGGCCTGCCGCTGGGTTTGAGCTATAGCGACCTCTACCTGCACGATACGTATTACGTCATTGCGCATTTCCATTACATTGTAGCGCCGGGCACCATCTTTGCCCTCTTTGCAGGCGTCTATTATTGGTTCCCGAAGATGACCGGACGCTTTATGAACGAGTTCTGGGGCAAAATCCATTTCTGGGGGTCGCTCATCTTCATGAACCTGATCTTCCAGCCCATGTTCGCCCAGGGCATGGCCGGCATGCTCCGCCGCATGGCCGATGGCGGCGCCAATTACTCCGGCGCCAAGACACCCGACACCATTGGAGGACTGAGCCCGTTCATCATGGGCCTGCACACCTGGATCCTCTGGGCCGCGGTGGGTCTGGCGCTGGTCCAAATCCCGTTTGTTATTAACCTGTTCTGGAGCATCAACCACGGCGCTGAAACCCATTCGGACAACCCCTGGGAATCGACCACTCTCGAATGGCAAACTCCGACCCCGCCGCCGCACGGCAACTTCGCCACGGCGCCTGTGGTCTATCGCGGTCCTTACGAATACAGCGTGCCCGGCCACGAGCAAGACTTCACGCCTCAAAATGAACCCGATCTCGTCTCCGAACCCAACCCGGCCTGAACCACATTATTAACCTCTCCTATGGATATCCCGTACACTGTTGAACCCCGGCCCGATACCGGCCTCTACAACGCCAAAGTTGGCATCTGGCTTTTCCTGGCGTCTGAAGTGATGCTCTTTGGCGCCTTGTTTTCTGCTTATATCCTGCTCCGGGTCGGGGCGCCGGACGCTTATTGGCCGCACGGCTGGCTGGACGTGCCGCTGGGCACGCTCAACACGATGGTCCTTATCACTTCCAGCATCACGACCGTCATGGCCTGGGCCTCCCTCAAGATGCGCCAGTTCGGGCGCTTCAAGATGTTTCATGCCATTACCCTGCTCATGGCTCTGACCTTCCTCTCGATCAAGTCTTACGAGTATCACGACAAATTCACCCACTTCGAAATCCCCCTCACCGACGGACGCTTTGCCGACGGCCATATCATCGAGCGGACTCCGGACCACATCGTCATTCATGGCCGAATCGTGAATGATGAGAAGGCGCTCTACGATCTCCACGAGAAAGACATCCACCTCAAAGAGATCACCCTCAAGCGCAGCCAGATCAAGAGCATGGAACGCTACGGCCCATGGCACAACACCTACCTCGCCCTCTATTTCACCCTCACCGGTCTGCACGCCCTGCACGTCATTGGCGGGGCCATCGTCATCGGATTCCTTTGGGGCCCCGGCAGCAAACTCTGGGAGACCGATCCCGAGCGTTTCACCAACCGGGTCGAGATCTCCGGCCTGTTCTGGCACTTCGTGGATCTGGTCTGGATTTTCCTCTTTCCTGTCTTATACTTGCTATAAGAACATTCCCAATGCGCCGCTAAACTCAAAACAAAAGTTCACGTTATGGAAGTCAAATCGCATGCCCAAACCGGTTCGGTCATCGCGGACGCCTCGCACGACGACTTCAAGGAGCACGTCCGCCGCTATCTCTTCGTCTTTTACGCCCTGCTCTTCGGGACACTGGCCACAGTCGGCGCTTCGTATATCCCGTGGGGCAACCGTGAGATCAACATCGCCGTGGCGTTGTTCATCGCCATCTGCAAAGGCTCGCTGGTGGCATGCTATTTCATGCACCTGATCTCCGAGCGCAAGCTGATCTACGGCATCTTGATCTTCACCGCCTTCTTCTTTTTGGGCCTGATGTTCCTCACACTGGGCGCCTATTTGAGTTTTCCTTTACACACCGTCACCCCCTACGCCCAATAGCGCTCCTATGTCACTCAAGGCCTTTCATCTCATCTTTATTACTGCGGCGACCACCCTGGCCTTTGGTTGCGGGGTCTGGGGCTTGTGGGACTTCTGGTCGCCTGAGGGCAGGACTTGGGACCTGCTCTTTGGCTTGGGCGCCATTGCCACCGGCGTGGCGCTTATCCTCTATGAACGTTACTTCTTGAAGAAACTGAAAAACGAGAGTTACCTGTGAAATCCATTCCTTCAATCTCACTCAACATGTGCCGCAAAACGGTCCAGACAGTCCAAACGAAATCCTCGTTTTTGTTCCTGAAGCCTAAGACAGTTCTTGCCGCGCTGGCCTTGCTGTGCGCGGCCCAACCGGCTCGGTTGCTGGCGTGTGCCGCCTGCTACGGGGCGTCGGACGCGCCAATGGCCAAGGGAATGAACTGGGGCATTTTCAGTCTGATGGGGGTGATTGTCAGCGTGCTGATCGGATTCGCCAGCTTTTTCATCTATCTATCGAGACGTTCCAAGGCTGGAGCCGCGCCTTCCGCCGCTGTTGCGCGCAAGCGTGCGGAGGCCAAACCGGCAGCCGCGGAACCTGAGGCCGCCTTTGCCAACGACCCCTTAAGCGCCAGGAGTTACTGATATGATGGCCAAACTTCTCGGTTTGCCGGTTCTTGCTTCCCAGCAAGGCAAGAGCGTGGATAACCTGATTATCTACATGCATTTCCTCATGGGCGTGCTTTTCGTGGGCTGGTTGGCTTACTTTCTCTATGCCCTGGTCCGCTTCAGGCGCTCGCGCAATCCAAGGGCCAATTACTATGGAGTCAAGAGCCATGCCTCCAGCTACATTGAGGTGGCTGTAGCGTTGGTGGAGGCCTTTCTGCTCTTCGGGCTGGCTGTGCCGCTTTGGGCCAAGGCCGTCGATAAGTTCCCCAAGGCGAGCGACTCCACCGTGGTTCAAGTCGTGGCGCAGCAGTTCGCCTGGAACTTCCGCTATCCGGGCCCCGACGGCGTTTTTGGCAAGCAGGATATGAAATACGTCACAGCGGACAACGTTTTTGGAGTGGACCCGAACGATCCCCGCGGCAAGGACGACATCCAGACGCTCAATGAAATGCACGTCCCCCTGGTCAAGAATCCGGATGGCCAGTACCGGCCCGTGATTGTTTATATCTCATCCAAGGACGTCATCCACTCCTTCAAGGTCCTTGCCATGCGCGTCACCCAGGATGCCATTCCCGGCATGCGCATTCCCATCTGGTTCCGCCCGACTCGCGAAGGCGTCTTCCAAATCAACTGCGCCCAACTCTGCGGGAATGGCCATTTCGGCATGTCCCAAGGCCGCCTGGTGGTCGAAAACGAAGCAGATTATCAAAAATGGCTCGCCTCGAAGGCATCCGCGCCTTCGGCC
>JBJKSV010000933.1:0-3529 GCA_046703605.1 Limisphaerales bacterium | reverse complement strand
CTTGCTGAAAGGAAATGCGCCCCCCGCTGCCCATGCCAGCGCCGTCCAGATCGCCCGTGAATTCTACGGCAAACCGCCGTTCGCGACCGAACTCCCGCACTTCAAGAATGCCTTCTCGCCCAATCTGAGTTCGTTGGCGGAGCAGGAGGTTCCCTCCAGCGGATACGTGGTGGACACGCTCACGGCAGCGCTCTGGTGCCTGCTCGGCTCGGAGGGCTATCGCCAGACTGTGCTCAAGGCTGTAAACCTCGGAGAAGACACTGACACTACCGGAACTGTCGCAGGCGGTCTGGCGGGTGTTTGCGCCGGGCTTACGGCGGTGCCTCAAAACTGGCGCGACGCAATGGCACGGGCCGGAGATTTGGCGGAACTGTTCGAGCGCTTCGCGGCAAGCTGCGCCTGAGCTTATGTGAGTGAACACTACGTGCTAGCGCAGTACGGCTGCGGGTTGTCCAGAAAACCGCGAATTTGTGTGCGCCGCGCTGAGCGAACGCCCAGCGTCTCCTTGAGTTGGTAGTGCGGGTTGGTGGTACCCCTCGGACGTGCGGCCAGAGGGGCACCAGCCACCCTGGGGGGATGCCGAGCTGATTGGCCGCGTCCAAGCCCCCACGGTCAGCGCCGGTCTGACCTCCTGACCCCATTTTCTCGATAAGCGCCATCAGATTCAGACTGATGGCCCCCCGTTCGTCCAATTTGTGGATGCTGCGTCTGCTTCCGCGAGAAGCTCGTCCCCACAACCAGCCCTACTGCGGTCCCGACGAGCGCTCCGGCGACGAAATCCGAGAACCAATGAATAGTCATGGAAACCCCGAGACCGATGTAGAACGCGTAGGCGATAGCCGAGTGGCCCACCCATCTTTGCTTCGGGAAGAGCTTGAAGACCGCGACCGCCATCGCGAAGGCGATGGCCGTGTGCGAGGACGGCCAGCCCCAAAACACGCCCCCGCGCAGCAGGCCGAACTTGAACACATGCGTCAGGTCCGCGCCGACGCCGCGCGCAGGATGGGCGCGACCGGTAACCGCCTTGTATCCGGCAGCGATAATTCCGCCAATGACCTCCGCCTGTCCGATGGCCCAGCCGACCAGCCGGGTCCGGGCGCTCCGGGCGATGGTTCCCAGCAAAAGCAAAGTGAGCGGGAGCACAATCGGGAGGAGTCCGCCAATAGCGACAGCGGGCCATGACCAGGACCGAAGCGCCGGAGAGCGCGTCCAGTGGAAATAGTGCCAGTCGAAGCGGGACCCAACCAGGGCAGCGGTCAGGAGAATAGCCGCCAGGTGAAAGGCAAGCAGTCGGCCCTTGAAGCACCCGATGACGTTGCGCGGCAGTGTCGAAAGAAACAGTTTCATCCCTACAGCAAACCCCGAAGCTTGGCGGTGAGGAATGGGGCGAAGAACAGAACCGCCATGCCGATGGAAAGCAGCCCACCTTTCCGAAAATCAAAGTCCGCAGCAATGCGCCGCCAGGAGGCTCGGAACACGAACCGCCCGAACCCGATTTCGAAGGCCAACATCAGCAACAGCCACGCGAATCCGACGCCGAGCGCTTGGCTAGTGGAGGGCACCTCCATCCAGGGCACCAGAAGCCAGGTAATCGCCAGTATAATCGCCGACCCGGTGAACACGGCTATCTGCCGAGCGCGGTGGTCGCCGAGGCGGCGGTTGAGCAGTCGGACCCGCAGAATCCCGTGTACGACCTCTGCCGACGCGATGAGTATCCAGACCAAGAAGGCTCTGATGAGCATGTTGAGTTGCTCCTCTTTTCGGACGGCTGCGCCAGCAACCGCTCTGCCAGGCCCAGCAGGACTTTGGACATGTTTTCCATCGGGCACGGAAGATAGATACGCGGGCCGTCCGTGGCAAGAAGCAGCGCCGAAGCCAAAGCGCTATGAAGGCCCATCCGCCGGCTTGCCCCTGCCATGAGGGATTTTCTACTTCGGCGAGGATGTTGACATCTACTAAAACGGCAAGCCGGTCTGGGCAAGAGCAACTGGTAAACTTTACCAGTTGAAAGGAGAAACGCTTCGGCAAAGACGGCGACGGCTGGCTCAATGGCCGGGCGGCCACGTCGCCCAGGCTGCCTTGTTGCACCGCCCCAGTAGTACGGGGGCTTGCTTAGCGGATGGTGAGCGGCCTGAACAAGTCCCACAGGCACTGCGCGACCAAGCCCATCACCAGGCCGAAGACCAGATGCGCCAACAGCGTCACGACGATGAACTTGGCCGTGGGCGGGATGCCGAAGAAACTCGCATAGGGTGTGAAGAGCATCGCCAGTTCCAACCCCACGGCGAAGACCACCGCCCATCCCCAGCCCCGCTTGCTGGCGCCCCCAACCATCGCGATGCACATGACGCCGAAGGTCAAGCCGTTGCTCGAGTGATAGGCCCAGCCGACAAGCTGCGCCGGCAGATTGTAACTCGTCTGCTCCACCGGCAGCACCAAGCTCAAGTCCGCCACCCCTTTTATCCGCTCCTTGGAAAAGAAAAAATGGCGCCGATGCCCGGGGCCGATTACCCAGTTTATCCTAGCTCGGCAAACTGCTCTCTGCGGAAAGGTTACGAGGCCCTGCGGCGATGCACGCCGAGCCGCGAAGACAGTCTCGAGGGCCACGCCCCGCCTGGAAGTGGCGTGCTGGCGAGGTACGTGAATTCCGGCCAGGATTCGTGAGTTTCGGACACTACGAGAAGTGGCGATCCTCCCTCGGCTCTTAAGGAACCGAGTCGGCCGTTTCGCTGATGACAGGGATCGCCTCCGGATTGAACCGGATAAGGAGCAAGAGCCCCAGCGTGTCGAGCAGCAGACCCAGGCAAATCAGCGCCGTACCGCGCAGCCCCCGGCGGACTGTGGGGCTGAATGGCGGCACGGCGGGATTGACCATTTCCACCTCGGGTGGAGCGGAGCGCGGGGAATCAATGTTGCCGGACTGCAGCTTGAGCTGCAAAGCATTCTGAGCTTTTTCGAGCGATTCCAGCTCACGCTTGGCGGCAAAGTAAGGCTGGCTTTTGCTCGCCATTTCAAGGTCGGCTGTGCGAGCCTTCTCCACGTCCTTATTCAATGCGTCGAGGGCTTGCTTCTCTGCCCGGAGGTTGGTTCGCAAACCAAGCATCACTCCCTGGGCGCGCTCGTGGATCTTGGCATTGAGGTCCGCCACCTGGGCCGCGGCCGCCTCAACGGAGGGATTGTGGCTGCCATAATTCTTCCGGGCGATGATGAGCTTCTGGTCAGCCAGGTCCTTCTGCTCGAGCAGCGAGGTCAAATTGGGGTCTTTGGAACTTGTGGCAAGAGTCTGAACCAACTGGGCTTCCGGCATGTTGGTGAGCTGTTCCAATAAGGTCTGTTGCTGGACGTAACGGAACTCGCTTTCGATCTCCAGTTCTTTGAGCTTCCGCAATGTCTCCGCAGTCATCAACGGGCTTGGCTGATCCTGCTGGGCGAGAGCGTCCGGAATCCGGAGTTTGTCCTTCAAGTCGGCGAGCTTCTTGCGCGCTTCGCGGACTCTATCACTCTGCTGATCGTATTGTTGGCGAAGGGA
>JBJKSV010000932.1:0-3527 GCA_046703605.1 Limisphaerales bacterium | reverse complement strand
CCAGCAAGCGGTCATAGTAGCCTTTCCCGCGGCCCAGGCGGCGTCCATACAGATCAAAGGCTATGCCAGGCACAAGGAGCAAGTCCAGTCGGTTTCTTGGAATTATCGAACAATGGGCCGCGGGCTCACGGATACCAAACCGGCCGGGTTCAATATCCTGTTCCAGGTTCCGAACGGCGCAAATCGTATAGCATAAGCTTTTCCGGTCGAACCGGGGAAGCGCGGTTTCCTTTCCTGCGTCCAAGGCCTCAGCCAGCAGAGGCCAGAGGTCCAGTTCGCCCGGCAGTGGAGCAAAGAAGAGGACCGAGCCGGCTTCGTTCCACAGGGCCTGCCCTTTGAGCAACTCCCGCGCCCGGGCGGAGTCTCGCGCCTGGACGGCGGGGGACATCCGTGCCAGCATGGCTCGAACCTGCTGGCGCATTGCATTCTTGGCGGATTCAGTGAGATTCGACGCTTCCATGAAAGGTTCGCCATTTGAGCATCGCCATGCCTCTTCGTAACAGCTCACGCCAAGCGTCCTCGCGCAGGCGATAGGAGCGCGGATGCCCTCGTCCGCATCTCCAGAAGGCCGCAGCAACGGACGAGGACATCCGCGCTCCTATCATCATCCGGGCAGCTATGACTCTTCATTCCTGCGGGCGCGGCGTCCGCTCTTTGGCTTTGGCTATTTCCTCCCGCCATTTCTGGACGCGCTCTTTGATCTTCTTCTCCACGCCTTGCTCGGTCGGTTCGTAGTAGCGCCGCTCCGCCCCGAGATAGTCTTGAACAACAAAATGGCCCGGAAAGTCATGCGCGTATTGATAGCCCTGGCCGTGTCCCAGCCGCTTGGCGCCGCGGTAACTGCTATCCCGCAAATGTTCCGGGACAGGGAGTGTGCGCCCGGATTCCACGTCCTTCAGAGCCGCATCGATAGCCATAACGGTGCTGTTGCTCTTAGGCGCCGTGGCGATGTAGATAGCCGCTTCCGCCAAGGGGATGCGCGCCTCAGGCCAGCCGATGAACTCGGCGGCGTGGAAAGCGGCGTTGGCCAATACCAAGGCCATCGGATCGGCCAGTCCAACATCCTCGGCGGCGTGGATTACAATACGCCGCGCGATGAATCTCGGGTCCTCGCCGGCGTGAATCATTTTGGCCAGCCAGTACAACGCCGCGTCCGGGTCGCTCCCCCGCATCGATTTGATGAAGGCTGAGATGGTGTCGTAGTGGGCATCCTCATCGTCGTACACCACCGCCTTCTTCTGGATGCTTTGTTCGGCGGCGTTCAGGTCGATTCGAATCACCCCATCCTTAGTCGCAGGCGTGGTCAGCGCCGCGATTTCCAGCGCATTGAGGGCCGCCCGTGCGTCTCCATCCGCGAGTTCGGCCAGGTGCTCCATCGCGGCTTCGTCCGCCTCAATCCGCAGTTGGCCCAGGCCCCGCTCCGCATCCTGTAGCGCCCTCTCCAGCAGCAAGCGAAGGTCCTCGCGGCTCAGGGGACGCAATTCGAATATCCTCGACCGGGAGACCAGAGGCGAGTTCACGAAAAAGAACGGATTGTGCGTGGTGGCCCCGATGAGGCGGACGATCCCGCCTTCCACGTCTGGCAAAAGGATATCCTGCTGGGCCTTGTTGAAGCGATGGATTTCGTCGATGAAAAGGATGGTGGATTGGCGCGTGTTTGCAAGCCGGTTGGCCGCCGCCGCCAGCACTCGACGCATGTCCGCCACGTTGGATTCTACGCCGCTCAGCCGCTCGAACTTGCTGCGCGTCTGCAGCGCGATGATCTGGGCCAGAGAGGTCTTGCCCGTCCCTGGCGGGCCATAGAAAATCAACGACTGAATACGGTCCGCCTCGATGGCCCGCCGGAGCAACTGGCCGGGACCGAGGATATGTGACTGGCCGACAAATTCCGCCAGGCTGCGGGGCCTCATCCGAGCAGCCAGCGGCGCCTTCGGCCCCTCCTTCCCGGAGGTACGCCCCGCATCGGCGGCGCCACCGGTCTTCCCGAACAAGTCATCTGACCCCATGGACAGCATTATGACAACTTCCCTCAGAAACATTCAAACAGAAAGAGGTGAACGCAGCATGCGGGCAAAGGAGAGGCGGGAATGACCAAACAAAAAAGAAACCCCGCCATTGCCGTGTGTAACAGTTCCTTTGAACTTATTAGAAACAGGTCGGGACGTGCTCAGTTGCTTTCGGCTTCCAGCAAAGGCCTGCCGGCCACAACCCGAGCTAGGTCCCTCGGATTATTAACTACGGTTCAAGGACATAGTTTCTAATCACGCGCATAGGCAGGGTAAATTCTTACCACTCATCAAGCCAAAGAACCATTGCCTCGATCCCTCTCGGAATCTCAGCCTGAAATAGTATCCGCAGATCGAGCCCAATTCTCAAGCCCAAAACTCGAAAAAATTGCGGTGGGTCGTGCCGCGCCACTGCCCCCACGCCGGCGGGACCAATTTTTCATGCATATACATGATTCTTCGGTCCAGCCCTTTGGTCGAGCCGGTTTCCTGGCCTTTGGTCCCCGCCTGGCGCCGAGCACAGGGTGCTTGCGGGATGCCACCAATCGAACTCGGCTCCACATTCGGCGATTGCCTCCAAGCGCCTTCATTCGGACAATTGGCAATATGTCATTGTACAAAATCATCGGCGGCGATCAGAAGGAATACGGGCCTTCGACAGATGAGGAATTGTGCCAGTGGATCGAGGAGGGCCGGCTCAGTGGGCAGAGTCTGGCTCAGGTTGAAGGCGAATCGGACTGGCGGCCTCTCTCCACCTTCCCGGAGTTTTCCGACGCCCTCAAGGCGCAGGCCGCCCGATTCGGCACTCCTCAAGCCGCGCCGCCCGCCTTGAAGCCCCAGACCCCCAATGAGGAGTTTCTCGCCCGCCCGCCCGTTTTGCACCCGATGCGTTGTCTGAGGCTTTCCTGGGAGTTGATGCTTGGCAACCTTGGACTGTTCTTGAGCGCGACCTCGCTGGTCTGGCTCTTCGGGATCATCGGAGAGCTTGTGCCACCGGTTGACATTATTTATTGGCTAATCCACGGCGTCTTGTATGGGGGGCTTTACCTCATCTTCCTCAAACGCATTCGCGGCCAACCCTCCACGCCCAGCGAAATCTTCTCTGGATTCCGCTTTGCCTTCGCCCAGCTCGCGCTGGCGGGGATGGTGATTTCGCTGCTGACCTGGCTAGGCTACGCCTTCTGCCTGGTGCCGGGAGTTTACCTGGCCGTGATCTGGGCCTTCGGCGTGCCGTTGGTCGCGGACAAAGGACTGGAATTCTGGTCCGCCATGGAGTTAAGCCGGAAGGTGGTCTCGCGGGTCTGGTTTGAGATGCTCGGTTTGATGGTCCTGGCCTTCCTGCCGTACCTGGTGGCACATCTCTACGCGCAGGGCAACACCTTTTTGGCCACTTATTCTGTGCTGCATGGGGTCGTGGACAAAGGCTCGCCGGATATCGGACACCTCATGGATCTGCTCAGGGGGGTTGCTGAAAAGACCTTCCCCCTGGTCATGATCGCGAAATTCGTGTTGTTGGCGAAC
>JBJKSV010000931.1:0-3175 GCA_046703605.1 Limisphaerales bacterium | reverse complement strand
CTCGGTCTTTCTTGCGAAATTGGCCACCTTGTCCAGGTAGCCTACGCCATTGAGTCCGTGGATCGAGACGGCGGTCACGTCGCTCACCTCCAAGTAGGTATGCAGGCAATTCTCAAACGTGAGCCAGTCCTCCTTGGACTTGTTGGTGATGGCAAGTTGGAGATCGAGGGAGTCCGTCACGGTCACGGTGTAGTCCGCCATAAACGGGGTCAAGGTCGAGGCCTCGGGGCAGTCGGGCAACCGGAGACGAACACTGACGCCGCCGTCTGCGCCCAACACGACTTCCTTCAAGTCCCAGTTCTTGAGCCGGGCGAAGCCATGCTGCGGCAGGCCCTCGCGGAAGCCGAACCATGGAAAGATGATGGGCACGCCACCGCGAATGGGGTGGTCTTCGTCGAAGCGGCTGCACTGGCTCATGAACAGTAGAGGCGCTTCGTCTTTCTTGCGGAATTGGGTCACATGGGCCCCATGAAGGTAGATTTCAGCCGTACTCCAGCGCGTGCTGAGGGCCAGCATCGGCAGCTCTCCCTGGCCGTCCAGAATACTGACGCGTCCGGGGAGTTCCTCTTTCAGCGAATGTTCGGGGTTGGTTGTCATAAATTTGCCTCGAGGTGCTTATACCAAATTGTCCGCTGCGATGCACGCGGATTCTTGCCAGGACTTCTCATTGTGGCCCTGGTACAACCACGAATTCACACCAATGAACACGAATCAGGCGCCCATTCGTGGTTATTGGGTCTATTCGTGGTTAGAGCGATGCACAATGAGAACTGCTGCATTCTTGCAGTTAGGTCAGCTCTGTCTCGACAACGGCTCCGATCTGAGGTTCGTTTTGATGAGATGAACGCAAGCGCAACTCCATCCGAACTGGCCCAAGAGCGTTGGCGAACGGCCGGTCGATTTGCAGAGGTACTCGATGCACAGGTGAGGGCCCGGCGAAGCCCCATTGCGGCGCGCGTGGTCGAGCTTGAGTATGCCGAACCGGCCGACCTTCCAGAGCGCCTGCATCGCTTGAACGAGCAAGTGGATCAAGTCGTCGCAAGGACGTCTTTAACAAGAATGGAACTGCTCTCAAACCCGCGGGACCGGTATCACGCTTATAAGCGCGCCCAGCTCCTGGCCGAGGCTCAGCCCCACTCGGTATAACGAACCATTGGCCCTCCCTTCCGCAAGGGCCCTCTTGGACCATCGCCGAGGATTTGCGTAGGGAGCCTTTAATCATTTTAGCGTTTTTATTCTTGTGGCGAATGGTTATAGATGACTGCGCTATGGCAAAACAACAGCAATACAGATTCTGCTTTGGACCCTGGAACATTAGCGAAGGTCAAGACCCTTACGGCCCGCCTACGCGCATCCCTCAGAGCTTTGATTGGAAGCTCGATCAACTCAAAAAGCTCGGCTTCGACGCCATGATGTTTCATGACGACGACGCCGTGCCGGAGATCGACAACAAATCCGCCGGCCAAGTGGCCGCCGAGGCCAAGGCGCTGAAGAAGCGCCTCAACGATGCAGGCATAAAGGCGGAAATGGTCGCGCCCCGGCTCTGGTTTCATCCCTCAACGCTGGATGGCGCCTACACGAGCAACGATGCCAAATGCCGGAAATACGCCATTGAGCGTTCGCTCCGCTCCATAGACATTGCCAATATACTCGGGACGAATCTCCTGGTCTTGTGGCTGGCGCGGGAGGGCAGCTATATCCGCGAGTCCAAGAACGGACGGCGCAGCTTCGAGTTCCTGGTTCAGGCGCTGGACAAAATGCTGGCCCACGACAAGAGAATCCGCCTGGCCATCGAACCCAAGCCCAACGAGCCGATGGACCAGGCCTACATCCCGACCATTGGCCATGCCTTGGCTATTGCCCAGCTCACGAGCGACCCCAAACGCGTGGGCTGCCTGATCGAATCCGCCCACGCCATCCTGGCCGGGCTGGACCCCGCCGACGAAATCGATTTCGCGATGCTGTTTGGCAAGTTGTGGTCGCTCCACCTTAACGACCAAAACGGACTCAAATTCGACCAGGACAAACCCTTTGGCAGCGCCAACCTGCGTGTGGCGTTCAACCAGGTTCGCGCCCTGGAGCGCAACGGCTACGGGCGCCGGGGCGAGTACGTCTGTTTCGATGTCCATCCCTTCCGTACGACGAAAGAGGAGCATTGGCTGGCGCATCTGGACAACAGTCGGCGGACCTTCCTGCGCCTGGTGCAGAAGGCGCGCACGTTTGACGAGAAGAAGGCCCAGGAACTCATCAGCCAGCGCGATTACGCGGCGCTGGACCAGATGGCCATCGAACACCTGTTGGGCGAGGCGTAGTTTATGACTCTACCGGCGAGGCTTTCCTCGCCGGTTTGCACGCACCTGGGCCGCCACTTTGAGCCGCAAGGCATTCAGCCGAATGAACCCCGTGGCGTCATCCTGGTTGTAGGCCATGGTCGGGTCCGCCTCCATCGTGGCGATGGCGGGATTGTAGAGGCTGACGGCGGATTTCCGCCCGGCGACCATCACGTTGCCCTTGTAGAGTTTGACGCGCACGGTTCCGGACACGTTTTTCTGGCTTTCGGTGACCAGGGCCTGCAGGGCGAGCCGTTCCGATGAGAACCAATAGCCGTAATAGACCAACTCGGCGTAGCGGGGAATGAGCGAGTCGCGCAAGTGCATCACCTCACGTTCCATGGTGATCGACTCCATCTGCCGATGCGCGAAATGGAGGATGGTTCCGCCAGGCGTTTCATAGACGCCGCGGGACTTCATTCCCACGTAGCGGTTTTCGACCATGTCGACGCGCCCCACGCCGTGCTTGCCGCCTAACCGGTTGAGCGTTTGCATCACAGCCAGCGGGTTCATCGCCTTGCCATTGACCCCCACGCAGTTGCCCCGATCGAAATCGAACGTGACATACTCAGGCCGGTCGGGCGCGTCTTCGGGAGCGACACTGAGCTTGAACATATCCCGGTTCGATGGGGCGAAGGCGTCCATCCAAGGATCTTCGAGGATGCCGGCCTCGAATGAGATATGGAGGAGGTTGCGGTCGGTCGAGTAAGGCTTTTTGGCCGAGGCCTGCACCGGGATCTTCTTCTCCGCGCAATAGGCAATCATCTCCGCCCGGCCAGGAAAGGCCTCGCGGAACCGGGTATCACGCCAGGGGGCAATAACCTGGAGATCGGGAGCGAGAGCGG
>JBJKSV010000930.1:0-3412 GCA_046703605.1 Limisphaerales bacterium | reverse complement strand
GGGTTAAGCGGCCAACACCCCGGCCAGGAATGGATTGTCGGGCCGGGGTCCGGCCGCCTCACAAGATATTCGCCGCCAGTTCAGCCAATTCGGAACGCTCGCCCTTTTGGAGTTCGATGTGGGCCGCTATCTTCTGGGCGCGAAAGCGGCTGACGACGTAGTTGAAGCCGTTGGTGGAGGAATCGACGTAGGGATTGTCAATCTGGTAGGGGTCCCCGGTGAGGACAACCTTGGTGCCCTGGCCGACCCGCGTGATGATGGTCTTGGCTTCCAAGGGCGTCAGGTTCTGCGCCTCGTCAATAATCATAAACTGGTTGGCGATGCTCCGCCCGCGGATGTAGCTCAGGGCCTCCACCACGATGCTGCCGGAGCGCATGAGGTCGGCGGGCCGGCGATGTTCGTGGCCCATGTTAAGGTCGCTCAGCAACTCCAGCGCATCATGGATCGGCTGCATCCACGGCGCTAATTTCTCCTCGAGCGAGCCGGGCAGGAAGCCCAGTTCCTTGCCCATGGAAACAGTTGGGCGGGCAATGACCAGGCGGCGAAACTCGCGATCGATTATAGTGCATTTGAGGCCTGCAGCGAGCGCGAGCAGTGTCTTGCCCGTCCCCGCCTTACCCATGATCGTTACAAGCTTGATATCTTCGTCCAGGAGGGCGTCAAAGGCAAAATGCTGTTCCCGGTTGCGGGGTTTGATGCCCCAGACCCCCTCTTTGGAGTCGATAATCGGTCTTAACCTGGTGCCTGTAAGATCGACCTTGGCCAGTGCCGTTCGTTTCGCATTCGATTCGTCCAGAAGGGTGCAGTACTCGTTAGGGAAATACTGCTTGCCGCCGTTGATCTCCAGGCCGCCTTGCGCCCGGAACGCCGCCATCCTCTCGGGACTCTCCTTGAGCTCGATCATCCCGGTGTAGAGGTCCTTTATGAAAACCCGGTCCGTTTCGTAATCCTCGGCCAATAAACCCAGGGCGTCAGCCTTGATGCGCAAATTGATATCCTTGCTGACCAGAATCGTCTGGGCCGCCGGATGCTTCTTGCTGACGTCGCAGGCGAGCAACAGAATGCGGTTATCGACCGAATCCGTGCTGAAGACCGCGTGGCCGTTCTTTCGGGAGCTCCCCTTCTTGAAGACGATACGAAGCTGGCCGCCGTTGGGCAGCGCGATTCCCTCGCTCAGGCGGCCCGCCTCACGCAAGGCGTCGAGTTTGCGGGAGACGGACCTGGCATTCTGGCCCAATTCGGAGGACTCGCGCTTGAACCGGTCGATTTCCTCGATGACCTCGATTGGCAGGACCACGCTGTTATCCTGAAAACTGAGCAGGGAGTTGGGGTCATGGAGGAGGACATTGGTGTCAAGAATGTAGGTCTTTTTCACGAGGGATGGATTTGAACTGGAGTTGGTTCATCCGGGCGTGCCATCGCTTCAAGCGGTCATGGGACGGAGGCAAGCGATAATGGCCGGAATAAAGGAAGTTGCCGAGCATGCCGTAGAGGTCGAAATCGGCGAACCGGGGGCGTTGATCCAGGAGAAACGGCTTGCGCATCAGCATTTCTTCGAAAGGGAGCAGTTTCTGCGCCAGCGTCTCTTGCAAGTCCTTTTGCTGGCGTTTCCACTGTCCAATGCAGTCCCGCCCGAACTTCCGCTCCTTGTGGCGGAGAAAATGCAACCGGTCGGCCGGCGGGACGAACTCCTCCCAATAGATGTCGTTGAGCTTGAAGGCGGCACCTTCAATCTCGCTCTCGATATAGCGCCATACCAGCGACTGCACCCCTTCCAGTTCCCAGGGAAAGAGGCCCATCTCCAGCTTGGCGTCCAAGTATTTGGCAATGACCTGCGAATCTTCGTTCACTTCGAACACAACCGATTTCCCATCCCGAAGGATTGGGACGCCGTAATACCGGTGCCGGGTGAGTCTCCAAACCAGGGAGCGATCCCAGTTTGGGATGTTTGTGACTTTAAAATGAACGCCCGAGAACTCCAGGATACGGCGCTGGACAATGCAAAAAGGGCTCCAGGGAAACTGAATCAATTCAATCATGTCATGGAACGACCGCGCACCACGGCACACTTTAGAACCGGGGTCCATGGCTGACAAGCTGAAACCGCGCGGCATTTTCTTGACGGAAAGCCGCCGCCGTGCTGTAAATAGTTCAAAGTTCACACCGGTTGGCTGAGCCTCAGAGGCCGGTTGAACGAGCACAGCCGGTCAACACAATTACGTTATGGCTGAAATGACTTTCTCCTGTCCGGGGTGCGGCCAGCACATCCAGTGCGATCAGCTCTGGGCTGGGCACCAGATCAACTGTCCAACCTGTCAGGCCGAGATTGTCGTGCCGCCAGTTCCACCGTCCGCTTCTTCAAGCCCCTCGGTTCCCGTTCCGCCTGGGTCGGCCTCCAGGCTCTCGGCAGGCCACACACAAGTGGCGCGCTCATCGAGCGGGAGCGGGCTGGCTCAACGGCCATTCCAGGCCACGTCCACAAGGCAGAAGAGTCCGGTGGTAAAGTACGCCATTATCGGGGCGGTCCTGGTGGTCATCGCCGCCGGCGTCATAATCGGCCTGCCTTACAACCAGAATTGGCGGGAGAATCGCACCCAGAAACCGGTGACCACGCAAAGAAACCGCCACAATCCGCTCCAAGCGGCCACCGCTACCGAACCAAACTCCGACACCAACTCGCCCGACGCCGCCTCTCCTGCCCCCCCTAAGGAGCCGCCCCTGGCCACCGCGGTGTGGTCCCTGACGCCCCCCGAGGGGTCAATTCCGCCGGGCCGCGCCCACGGGAGCATCTCGACCACCGACTTTGTACCCGATATTGCCCGGCTTGAGCGGGCTGGACGCCTCTACGTTCTGAGTCTGCAGCAAAGCTCAGGCGGCGTGATTGACCGCGGCATTCGGGTCTATCTGCATCCGCCGGGCGGCGCATCTCCTGCCGGTCAGTCCTGGACGGTCTCGCCAGACACGCGCAATCCCGCCGTTCCTGAGGTCGCCAAGCTCTGGAAGTCCGATCCAAAATACGCCGCGCGAGAGAAGCGTTTCTACTCCGGGTACGCCCTCCAACTTGAACTTGGCAGTCCGGCCAAGGACGGCGCCATACCGGGAAAGATCTTCCTGGCGTTGCCGGACCCGGAAAAGAGCGTTGTCGCCGGTGATTTCAAGGCCGCCGTGGCCGCAGTTTCCAGCAACCCGCAAATGGCGCCGGCATCCGCCACACCCGCCATGCCCACTGCGCCGTCCCGCGGACGTTACGACGAGACATTCCGCAAGCGGTACGGCGTCGGGCGATAATCATCAGCGATTTGATAGCCGGAAATCAAGAACGGCCCCGGCACTGGCAGGGACCGCCGCTTTTTATCCTCGCCTCAGGGTCGGCGGTCCGAGTTTAGCTGCCAGAGCCGCCACTCTCACTGAG
>JBJKSV010000929.1:0-7781 GCA_046703605.1 Limisphaerales bacterium | reverse complement strand
GATGAAATCCGGGCGGTCGGCAAACTCCTCTTGCCCAAGATTGCCGATCAGAAGGTGCAGGCCCTTGATGTAATACGCCCGTCCTTCCTCCTCCCGGCCTTCGGCCACAGCGATGTCTCCGGATTCCTTGAACAATGCCGTGAGGATGAGGGCCTTTTCCCGAACCGCCTGGGTCGGTTCGCGTTGGATGAGCCGGGCGAGCAACTCCGTCTCGGACAGCTCGAGGGCCTCCCTGGCGCCTCCTCCGATGAGCCGTTCGTAAGCCTCGCCAAGGGTCAAACTAGCCTCGGCCAGCCGTTGGTCGGCTTTTAGCGAGCGGATTCGGGAGAGCATCTGGAAGAACTCCTCGATCATCCGCAGGAAGTAATCGCTGCGTATCAAGATGCACCTCGGTGGATTGAGATCGGGTTCGACAATGGGCCCTCCCGCCAGCCGAGGGTGGCTGTGCCCTTGCCGCACGTTGCCTCACAATCACAATTCATGAGTTGGCCCATGGCAGGAAACTCACCGGCGGCCATGGAATCCGCCTCCGTGAAACCCGCCGCCGCGAAAGCCGCCAAACGCCGCCCCGCCGCGCACCGCACTAAAGCCTCCGGGATGCCGGGCACCGAAACCCGAGACAAATCCGCCGGGACGCCCTCGGAACGGGACCGTCCCATGATAGGCGTGGAGTCCAAACGCCCGGTTGAACCCGCCAAAGCCCGGACGAACGCCGCGCCCCGGGAAAATGCCTCGGTGGTCGAAATCGCGGTCAAAATGGCCAAAGCGATGGTCGAACCCGTAGTGAAAACGGCCCCCAAAGAAGCCAAACGGATAGAAGCTAAAGGAATTAAGTCCGTAATAGAATGGATAGTAGTAAGAATAGTAATAGGGGTAGTAGTACGGGTAGTAACTGTAGGGCACGCCGTAATACCCATACGAATAGACCGGATAGCCATTGATGTAGGTCGGATAGGAATTGTTGTAGGTGACCGAGGCCCCATAGGGAGAGCCGTATCCGAAATAGCCGCTAGTGTAGGGCGGATAGACATAGCTGTAGGCCGGCGCCGGAACGCTCGGGGCGGGCTGGCTGGGAGGGGCAACAGCCGGAGGCGTAGGCGACTGGGCCGATTCGCTCTCCTTCGCCCGCAAACTGGCCCCATGCTGGAGCATCGCGGCAAGAACACTGCCCGGGACGCCATCGTGCTGCAGGGCGATGATCTCATCCGCGCTGAGATGATACTCAACGGGTGAGCTCCTGATGAAGGCCAGGATAACCTCTGGCTCGACGTTGTGCTTGACCATTTTGAGGATGGCCTGGGTGCCGGGCGAGAACCGGGGCTGCACGCCGGAGGACTGAGCGCCGGCCTCTCTATTGGACTGAGGTTCGGCGCCCTTGGAAGCGGACGCCCTGGCCTTTGTTGGCATTTGCCCCGTCGCCACCCGCGCCAAGGCCAAGGCGGGCCTGGCGGGAACGGTCCACAGCAGCATTGCGCCGGCCAACGTTGAGGTTAGCAGCATCCAGCGGGTAAGCCTCCCGGAGAATCCGTCAATTTGAGATGTTTTCATAAGCCGCTCCGATTCTCTCGTGCCAGAGGTACAATTGTCCTTTGGAGTCAGTTGTCAAGCGCTTCCCTGCGGCACGATGACGCGAAACCTGGCGGGTTCGAGGGCAAAGGTGGCGGGAAGCTGCCCGGCCAACTCTCCATCGACTTCCAGCGGTGTGGGAGCGGCTGCGGAGAGGGTCAGGCGCTTGGCGGTGAAAAGACAGACGCTGGGGCCGGGGAGGCTCCCGCGTAAGAGGAGGCGGGGCCCACAACGGGCGAGGGTCATCCAGTTGGCACGCGGGAAGACGCAGATATCGAGCAGGCCGTCCCGCAGGTCGGCATCAGGAAAGATGCGGAAGCGGCCGCCATAGAAGCGTCCGTTACCGACGAGGACCAGTTCACCGGTTGAGGAAACTCCATCGCTTTTCACGCTGATCTTTGCTGGAGGGCTGCGGAGGGCCTTCAACCCGGCGAGAACATAGGCCAGTGAACCGATTCTCTTCTTCAAGGGCCAATGCACTAGCTCGACCGCTCGGGCATCCAGACCCGCTCCGCCCAGTTGAGCGAAGTAGCGGCGCTGGGTCTTTGGAACGTCACCGAAGCAGACACTAGGCAGGTCGATCCGCATCTCGCGGCCTTGCAGCACGGTCTGCCATGCCAACTCCAGCCGGGTCGGCAGCGCCAGTTCGCGGGCGAAGACATTGACCGTGCCCAAGGGCAATACGCCCAGGCAAGCGCGCTCGAACCCGTCGGGCGCGTCGCCCAGGCCGTTGAGCACTTCGTTCACGGTCCCATCTCCTCCGGCGGCGACAATGCGCTCGAAGCCCTGTTCGACAGCCTGGGCGGCGAGGCGGCGTGCGTCGCCGGCCGCCTCGGTCCCCTTCAAGGCGCAGTGGGAACCGAACTCGTCGAGGTGACGCCGGAAACGCTGAGCCTTCTCACCCTTGGCCGCTGGGTTAAAAATGACGCAAGTGCGCACAGCCCTATATCGGCAGGCCGAAAAGGATTGTCGAGGGGAAAACAAAGCGTGCTATTGACGGGGCCGGCCTGGACCGATCTTCCGTGCATATACAAGACGAATCGGTCCGCTCTCCTTCAGCAGCGTGACAGGCCCGACAGATCAACCATTGCCCCGGCGCCCGGCTCCGATTAATATCGGTACGGTTCGGTTTTAAGGCCGCGGCTATGAAACCTCTCATCGATCTTGAAGAAGCGCCAGGCAAGGTCGTGGGAAAGGTCCCCAAGAGAACGCCAGGCGAGTTTCTTGAGCGCATGGCGGCTCAGTTCAAGGCCATGGGTCTGAGCCCGCCATACCCGAAGGGCGTTTATCGGTTCAAGATGTTCGAGGAGGCCAACGAATGGCAGATGAAGCACCAAATCGCGGCGGCGGCGAAATGTCTCCGCGAACTCCAACGCTGAGCGACGTGGTTCGCATCTGCGCCGAGTTGAATCGCCTGGGCGGCGGAGGGCGAACCAGTCCCTTTTGCGTCTCCGCTAACCCTTTGGCAGGTGAAGCAAACCGTCCGCGTCAAGGGCATTGTCATTGGCAACGCTAAATGCCCAATGTCTAATGTTAAATGCTAAATGAGACTGAAAAGCGGCCTGAGGGACGTCTCGCTATACGCACTCCGGTTCCTCGATTTCGACGGGCCTCGGCGCCAGCGGTGTCCCATCCTCCGCCTCCGGGTACTCGAACACCTTTCCTTCGTAGTTTCGCACCACCACGCGTTCCCGGTTCCGGCTCAGGACATAATCCGGGTTGACGGGGACTTTGCCGCCGCCGCCAGGTGCGTCGATCACGTATTGAGGGACGGCGTAGCCGGTGGTGTGGCCCCGCAAGGACTCCATAATCTGAAGGCCCTTGCGGACGCTGGAGCGCAGGTGGGCAGACCCGGCGATAAGGTCGCATTGGTAAATGTAGTAAGGTTTGACGCGGCACATCAGGAGCTTTTGGACATGGGCCTTCATGATCCGGGCATCGTCGTTGACGTGGCGCAAGAGCACCGATTGGTTGCCCAGCGGAATTCCGGCGTTGGCCAACCGCTCGAGCGCTTCGCGCACCTCGGTGGTCAGCTCGCGCGGATGGTTGGAGTGGATGCTGATGAACAGCGGATGGAACTTCGCGAGCATGCCGCATAGGGCGGGAGTGATGCGCTGAGGCAAAAACACCGGAATACGCGTCCCGATGCGGACAAACTCCACGTGCGGAATGGCCCGCAGCCGGCTCAGGAGGTATTCGAGTTTCTCGTCGCTGAAGAGCAAGGGGTCCCCCCCGCTCAACAGCACGTCGCGCACCTCGCGGTGGGAGCGAACATACTCGATCTGGCGGTCGAACTCAGGGTGAAAATCGTAACCGGAGGCGTTGCTGACCAGCCGCGAGCGGGTGCAATACCGGCAATAGGCCGCGCAACGGTCGGTCACCAGGAACAAGACCCGATCGGGGTAGCGATGCACCAGCCCGGGCACGGGCGAATGCGAGTCTTCGCCGCAGGGATCTTCCATCTCCCAGGGCGCCACTAGCGTCTCGTCACCGCGGGGGATGACCTGCCATCGGATGGGACAATTCTCGTCGTCCTGGTCAATCAGGTTGAAGAAGTAGGGCGTGATGGCCAGTGCCAGCTTGTGGTTGGCTAAGGCGGCGCCGGCCAGCTCCTCCGCCGTCAGTGCGGGCATCAACCGGCGCAGTTTCTCGACCGTGGTGATGCGATTCTTAAGTTGCCAATGCCAATCGTTCCAGTCGTGCGCTGGAACCTCCGCCCAGGCCCCCCGGCCAGCCGAGCGAAATTGTTTAAGGGAGTCGAGTTGCTGGGTACAGCATGGGGGCTCCTCCTGGTTATCTTCGGTTGAGTTAACAGTCTGCATTTTTCCTTCTCGCAATCAGCGAACTATAGGTGTGATCAAGGATGTGTCAAGCGGCGCCAGATGGGGTGAAGTTAGGCCGAGCCGGGATTAGGGCCTGTCCCAGCGGCGATATTTATGGCGCACTTCGTCTCATGGTTTGTCGAGAACATGCTGGCGAAACTGCGTGGAGGGCAAAGTGGGCGATAAACTCACGAGATCGGAGGTTCCTGGGATTACGCCCCGCATTAGCATTGGCAGGCTTTGGCTTCACCATCCCGAATGGCGACCAGTGGCTCCTGGGCTGAAGAGGCAGGCCCTATATCGATATTTTTACGAACGGTATCGATAAGGTTGTCCACATTTGTCCGATCCAGACGCAGCAGGACACATTCCCACCGGTATCGGAAACTGCCGCCAGGATCGTAAGGACGATGTTTGAAGAGATTGTCAAAGGCACGCCGCCGCTTGCGGTAGTCCTCCTGGATATGGAGGAATCGGGCGCGCAGGGCGGCCAGGTAGCGCAGGGCGAACTCACGCGGCTGGGAGAGGTATGACAGGCGCTTGTTCACCGGCCATGCGTATGCCTTGGCAAAACTCTCCAGGGGCGCCGTGTATTCTGAAAAGGCCCCGCTGTGATCGGCCACCAGGATGGCCGAGGGCAGGCCATCCGGTCCCTCCTGCACAACCTCATCCCCGTCGTCGAAGGCCGGCCGGTCGGCTTCGAGGGCCCGGCCCACAATTAGTCCCGGGGCGGCGGCGGCGCCCAGCAGTTCGGCGAACCGGAGCGCGTAACCGGGGCGGGTGTAGTGCTCCTGGGTCAGCTTGTCGGTGGCGATGCCGGGCAGGTATTCGCGCTCGAAACAGGTGGTGCGGATCGGACGCCCTCGAAAGCTCGCATTTGCTCCTTGATAGACCTCATTGAGCCGTCGCATGATGACCCGGCGGCAGAGATCCATTCCCAACTGGCGGCAGCCCAAGCGCCGGTCCAACAAGTAATCTGTGTACTCGTCAGCCAGCAACATGGCCTCCATGAGGCCCTTGCCTTCGTCCAGGTGTTCCCAGACCCCCCATTTCTGCAGGCGCAAGATACGCTGCATCGGGCGCAGGTCGCCGCGCACTTGAAACTCCAGGAGATAAACCGCGCGCCGTCCTTCGATCTGGGGGCGTCCCAAAGAGAGCGACTCAGGAAGCCTGCCCAGGTTCAGATACTCCAAATCGCCGTAATCCCGAATCAGGTCGAGGGTGATCTCTTTTGTTCGCGCGTCACAGAGCCGCTGCAGTTCTGCGTCTTCCGGATGGGCGGCTGCCTCCTCAAAGACGGGATCCAGGAGGAATTCGCCCTCCTCGAACCGCCCACCGGGCAGCCACTCGATCTGCATGAAGAACTCCCGTCCCAAACCGCTGGGAATCTGCTCGCTCTCAGATTCGTTGCCTTCCAAAAACACGGTGGACAATAGCCGCTCGCACCACGCCCGGTTCAAAGAATCATCCTTCCTGTAGGCCTCATGGACCGCTCCGCGGAACCAGCCCACCAGCCGCTCAAAGCGCGTCCTCAGATCCTCGTGGGGCAGGTGCTCATAGCTCACGCCGTCGAAGGCGCCCGGGCCGAACCCCGGGAAGTCGGCGGCAAAAAAGCCCAACTCGGGATGCCCCACCCGATTGCGCCGCGCGGACAGGTCAGCTATCTCGTGAAGATGCCGGGCCAGGGAGGCGTCGTCGAGCTGGCGGAGGCCTTCGAATTCCTGGAACGTCAGCCAGCGAGTTCCAGTCGTGCGGTTGTAATAATAGATGGGCAGGCCGTTGACGGCCACCTTGGATCCGAATATCAGCCGCTGCTGGGCCTCCCGCACCTTTGGCAGCGAACTCAGCCGCCAATATTCTCCCCGCTGCTTGAGGACCCGCCGCACACGCGAATCGGAGACCGAGAGGAACTTGATCTGGCGCTTTGAGACCAGGGTCTGAAGCAACTCATCAGCCTCACAGGCCAAGTCCATGGCGGCCGGATCGGGACGGATGAGGATGTGGTCGGGGTCGAAAACGAGGTCCACGGAGTTGGTGGAGATGGATTCTTCCTCATCGGGAGAGAGCGGAGGGAGGCCTTGGGTGGCGCGCCGGGCGTTGAGGTGGTCAATAAAGGCCACCCGCTGGCCGGCATGCACCCCGGGCGCCCCGGTATAAAGCACGTCAAACTGCGGGAACAGCGTGCCAATCCTGGTCAATTGGCGGCCGTGCTTGTCTTGCGCGAACGGGTGCGGGCCGATCAGTTCAAGCTGCATGTGAAAGAGGAATATGGCGCAACACCCCGGTCTTGTCCATGTTCCCAGCACAAAGACAGGGATCCGCCTATCTTGACCCGGCTTTGTTGGTTTATGGGATCGCCGAATTAGACGAAGAAACTGGCCATGCGCTGGCTCATTGGCTGGGCGTCTTGCAACAGTTGCAACTGGCAACGTCAAAGGTTTTGAAGCGATGGGCTGTCCATGTCGCAACCCGCTTTGGTAACCCACCAGACAGCACGCCCGCCGGCACTCGCTCCCCGGTCTCTTCTTACTTGGCGCTCATTAGAGTCATTACAGCGATTCCAACGTGTTCGTGACCGTAATACCTTCAATCTTAACACCTTCTGTGCCTTGCAGGTCGATGCCTTGCCGCCGCACGACCGTCTCGAACAGGTGCAGCCTGGGGTCGCCCGCTTTCACCACGATTCGTCCCGCAGCCTGCTGATACTCAAACTCGGCCCAGGGCTTGCCATCACGGAGGACTTCCTTCGGCTCCGCACTTAAGGGCGCCGACCAACTCCCGTCTGCCTCGCGCCGCCACCCTTCAATCACGTCCGCCCCGCTGATGATGACTTTTTCCCCTGTCATGGCGCGAACGGTGATGTCGTTATGCCTGGGCCGGAGCAACTCACGATACACGCCCCCGCGCAGCACGATCGTGTCGCCCGGTTTCGCCATCTCGCACGCCTTGGCCAGGCTGGCCAGCGGCACCGCCGGGTACCCCCAGGCCGGGTGGTCGGAGGCGGCTGGATGACGGGGATCGACGTAATAGACATTCGGATAGGCCAGCGCGCCAATCGTCACGCCGTTCTTGCCCGCGTTAATCGCCGGGCTGCCTTCACGCAACCGGAAATCCCGGTGGTCGCCATCCACAAAGAGCGGGTCTTTGCCATTGAGATTTGTTTCCCCACGCGCCGGAGAGGTGTTGAAAGTCAGATTATATTCAATAAGCGGTTTGGAGGCGGTGAAATCCCTGTCGCCGTCGATGATGGAGCGTTCGCCGTTGCATAGGAAGTTATTGAGGATCTTGCCGTTGGTGGATTCCTTGCCCCTGAGTCCGATGGTGGCCCAGCGCACGGTCGAAAAGGTGTTGTTTTCGATGGTCACGTCCGGCGTTTGGATGATGTCCGGCCCC
>JBJKSV010000928.1:0-4712 GCA_046703605.1 Limisphaerales bacterium | reverse complement strand
CCCCAACCGCCCCGTATGATAAAGCGCCCGATGCAGAAGCACTTCCGCCGCCGGACTGATTTCCAACAGCTTCTTGCCTGCGGCGACGGCACTCGAGTAATCGTTCTTATTGGAGTAATAATCGATTTCAACCAGGAGTTTTTGTTGTGGATCAAACATCATCCACACGGCCGCGCACCCGGCCAAAACGACGCCCAGGGCGCATGCGCGCCTCAAGCCGGCCCCCGGCAGCCAAAGAACTCTCCCCGCGGATTGCCTGGATTTCTCGACCGAGCGCGATTTGCCAATAGACTCCGGCGAGGCATGATTTTGCCTCCCGATGGTCTTGCCTCCCGATAACTCTGTCCTCCCATGATTCTGACCTGTCAAAGCCAACCCAACCGCCACCAGGGGCACGATGATGTAGAGGGCCGCCGTCAGCCCCCAGGCCACATCTTCACCCCAAGGATTCCAGAGAGCGCCCGGCCCCATGCCCCAGAAATAAATTGTCGCCGCTGGCCCCAGTGCCGTGGCGGCGATGGGACACAGGGCGTTTGTCCAGCTTTTCCATCGCAGGCAGGCGAACAGGGCCGCCAGGGCGGCAAATAAGGCGGATGCCCACAGGCCGGCAACATAGAAGAGCAAAAGGGTTGCCACTCCGCTCACGGCCACCGATGCCCAATGCCGCTGAGGAAATAGAAGCAGGTAGCCGGCAAAGGCGGCCATCGCCAGGGCAAATCCGGCGCCGATAGCCAGGGCGGGGCTGCCATAGCGATTCCGCACCAGCAGGAGCAGGAACAGCGGGAGAAGGGAGGCCGTCTGCCGCGCCTGGCCGCTGAATCGCTTCAAGCAGCAGCCCACTGCCAGGAAGGAAACGGCTCCCAGAGCGGTGAACACCAGGGCGCCGAGCCAGTTGACCAGATTTAATTGAGCTAAGAAGGCGCCTAAATAGTCCGCCAGTCCACCCGGCCGCCTCAGAAACGGGTCAAAAAAGGAGCGGCGGAGCAGAACATAAGGGCCAAATGCCTGGTATTCAAGGGCGGGCTCGATCCGCAGCCAGACATAGGAAAAGAAGCCCGCCAGGAAGAGGACAGCTCCAATTGGGAAGGAAGGCCCAAGGCCCCGAACCACCTTCACTTTAGATTTCCGGTTTTCGGTATGCGGATGCATTGGATGCAAACCCCATCTTTTCAGGAAACCAGGTGAGGTTCAACCCAAATCGAAGGCGAAGGCTCGACCCGGGCGCACGACAAAATTCTTCGTTTTTTTCGCTTTGTTGGTGTACAGAAACGGTTGCGCGAGCTCAAACTGGCCGATCGGTTCGCGCCGATGACCCCTGTCGGCGCCAACCGCAAGAGGCGAGCGGGTTAACAGAAGAAAATGAAGAAAACAAAGGTGGATCCCCTTTAGTATATGTGAGCGCCTATGCAATGGGCGCAAAAAGCCCGAGAGTCCCTTTCAAACTGATTTCCTTTGTCCCCATTCCTTTGTCAAGCTCCTTCGCAGAGGCTCAGGCAGAACGGACAAAGGAACAGGCTCTTAGGCCTTTGCCAGCGCCTCCTGAACGGAAATCCCTCTCAACTCGAACAGCCGCCGAATCGCGTCTTCGATCAGGTTGTTCGGACAGGACGCCCCCGCTGTAATACCTACTGTAAGCTTGCCAGAGGGCAGCCAATTATTGGTCTGGACCTCCTGGTGCTTGTGCTGATCGTAATGGAGAATGGTCTGCTCAGATTTCATCTTGGCGGCATTCTTGATGAAATAGGTCGGGAGTTTGGCTTCACCCATCTCCGCCAGGTGCGATGTGTTGGAGGAATTATAACCCCCAACGACCAGCAGGAGATCAAGCGGCTCGCGCAAGAGCTTTTCTAGCGCGTCCTGCCGGTCCTGCGTCGCCCCGCAGATTGTGTCGAAGAAGCGAAAGTGACGCTCGATGTCCGCCTCGCCAAACCGCTTTGCCATGGCCTGTCTCAGCCGGCGCTGGACTTCCTCCGTCTCGCCCCGCAACATGGTCGTCTGGTTGGCAACGCCGATGGCTTGCAGATGCACATCCGGGTCGAACCCATCGGAACACGCCCCTTTGAATTTCTCCAGGAACGCCCCCTTATCGCCGCCATTGATGATATAATCACAGACGTAATCGGTTTCCGCCAAAGTAAACACCACCAGGTAATGGCCTCCGCCGCTGCTCAGCGTCTGCGAGCTGGTCGCCTTGGTCTCCTCGTGCCAAGCCTTGCCATGAATGATGCTGGTGACCTGGTCTTTCGAGTATTGCCGCACCCGCTTCCACACGCTCATCACGTCCCCGCACGTGGTATCAACAAACCGGCACCCCTTGTCCTCCAGCTTCTTGCGCGTCGAGACCTCCGTCCCGAACGCCGGGATAATGACAATGTCCCCGCTCTGCAGGGCATCTATGTCCGCGTCCTTTTCCTTGCCGGAAAGAAACCGGATACCCATGGCGCGGATCTGGTCATTGACCTCCGGATTGTGAATGATCTCGCCGAGAATATAGATCGGTTGCTCGGGAAAAACCCGGCGCGCCGCATACGCCAAATCGATCGCCCGCTCGACCCCGTAGCAAAACCCAAACTGCTTGGCCAGCTTCACAGTCAGGTTTCCAGCGGACAGAATATGGCCATTGGCCCGGATACGCTCCACCAGGTCGCTCCGGTAGTGCGAAAGAACCTGTGCCTGAACCGCCGCCATCACGTCCGGCCGGCGCAGGTTGATCTTCGGCGAAATGAGTTGTGTTGCCATGCCCCCAAAACTCTATCATGAACCCGCCCGCCGTCCAGGAAAGATCGCCGCGCATGATGCCTCAAGCCGGGCGAGTTGGCAATTCCTTGTTGACTTCGGCCGGCCTTTTGGTAAAAAACCAGAGTCCGTTCAAAGAACGAACGTGTCGGTGTCAGAAGACAGATTGTCCGTGAACCTAGAACCAGACGACATTCAGAGAACCTGCCGGTGCAGTCCCTCCCCACTGTAGTTTTATTGAGCAGACGCGTTGTTATGAACCTCAAGAGACTTTTCGTAGGAAATTTATCCTACCAGACGATGGAAAATGATCTCCAGGATTACTTCTCCCAGGCTGGCGCTGTGACCTCAGTCAATCTCATGCTGGACAAGATGACCGGCCGGTCGCGCGGCTTTGCCTTCATCGAATTCGCCACCGCCGAGGATGCGAGCAAGGCGGTCGAGCAATTCCACAACCAGGAATTTCAGGGCCGTCCCCTCACGGTCAACGTGGCTCGCCCCCGTGAAGAACGTGTTCCGCGTGAATAACGCCGGGGGAGAAGGAACATGCGGAGGATGTTCGAGGCTGCCAGTGCCTCACCCCGGGTGTTTCATGCCACAAATAAAGCGGCGATAGTGCATAGGCAGGGCGCGCAGTCCTCTGCGCGCCGCAATACTGCAGAATGCTGCCGATTGCGCGCCTTACGCTCGCTGGCCGATTCGGGCCAGGACAAGCACTGGCGCCTCAAAAAGGCCGTGCAGTGGGCAATGATCAATGACCAGCGCCCAATGAGATGCCTCTGGGCCTGCCGACGGCGCATCGGCTTGGGCGGTTTCGCGCTTTTTGAGCGCGCGGTGGTTTTTTCTCGCGCCGCCCCGGGGACTCTGGCAGACTGCATCTTGGACGAAAGAGTCAGTATTTAATGAGACGATTATTCCTTGATAGCACACGCAATAGCCAGCGGGCTGCATCCTGTGCCACACTCCGGGCCAGGAGCGGGGAGGTCAATTCCCGGCTGCTCTTCGTGCTTTCAGGTGTGTTCCTGTTGGGCATCGGGGCTTGTGCCCTATGGTTCGGGCGCGGGGCCGTCGGTGGCAAGCCTGGCCTTAGTGCCCCGAGCACCCAGTCGGCCGTCGCGTTGTCCGAGAGCACGAAGGCGGTGTTGAAAGGGCTGCATTCGCCTGTTCAGATCCGGTTTTACTCTATATTGGATCCCGCCGGCACGACGAAGCCCCTCAACGCCCTTGCCAGCCGCGCGGACCGGTTATTGGCTGAGTATCAACGCGAATCCGGCGGGCACATTACCTTGACGGAGTATCATTCACGCACAGACGCCGCTTTGGCGGCGGCGGATGCCGACGGCATCAAGGCTTTTAACCTGGACAAAGGGAATGGCTGCTACCTGGGCCTGGCCATGGCCAGCGCCGGACGCAAAGAGTCGTTGCCCCGGCTTTCGCCTGATTGGGAACCGGCGCTTGAGTCGGATATCACTCGATCGCTCATTCAGTTGATAAACCCTCCGCAGACCAACACCGTGGCGGCTGTCCCGTCAAGCCCGGCGGCCATCGAGGATGTCAAGCGCCTTATCCCCAATATCGATTCCGTCTCTCAAAAGCAACGGACCGAGATCCTCCGCAAGGCGGCCCTGGACCAATTCACTGCCGTGGTGAAGGAAAGCAATGCGAAGATCAACGAGGCTCAGCGCAAGTTGGCAGAGGCCCAAGCCGGAAAATCCGAAGCCGAGATTCAAGCAGCCTTGAAGCAGCTTCAGCAGGCCAGGGCAGAACAGAACCAAAAGCTCCAGGACGTTGCCCTCAAGTCGCAGGCGGACATCCGAGCCTTGCAGCAGATAAAAGCCTCCAGCAAGTTGCTCTTGGTCTGACCAGTCAGACCCGTCTGAGATGTCCGACCGGTCTGATTCAGTGCTCCTCCGCTCCACCGCGGAGGTATTCGTCAATCGACTTCGCGGCGCTTTTTCCGTCGCCCATCGCCAGGA
>JBJKSV010000927.1:0-2568 GCA_046703605.1 Limisphaerales bacterium | reverse complement strand
TGACAACGTGTTCCGCCGTGACGTTCGTCCAAGCCGACGATGGTGCTAGAACACCGGCAGCCTCCTGGAGCGAGAAATTGGTCGCCCAGAGCGGCCAGGACAGCTCCAGGTTCTGTCCTGAAGCCGCGATGCCCAGTGAAGGCAGTGGATTGACCGCCACAGAGGCATCAACGTACTGCGCCGTGAGCGTGGACGCGTTGGCATCGGAAATGCCCCGGGGAACTGGGTGATCCGAGAATTGCACCGGGGACGAGACCGAAGCGGAGGTCACAGGGCGGAAATTCACCTTAAGGATCTCCTGAGTCCCCGCGGCAAAGTGTTGTCCGATGGGTAGCGCCAAAACGAAGGCGATGCGGCCCGAAGCGGCCTCGGTGGCATTGATATCCAGCGTGCCGCCCGCGTCGGCCGCCCCGAGGCTGGCGCCGGTGTATTCAAGCGCCTTCGGATCAACGGCCAGGCTGAAAGAGAGCGCATTCTCGTCTCCCTGTGCATCGAGGTCCACGGAGAGAGTTCCGGTTTGATTGCCAAGGAGCGTTGAATTCGTGATCACAACCCGGCGCGTGCCGGTATCGGTCTTCCGCGGCACGGACGCCGCAGGTCCAACCTCAGCGTCCGGACCTCCAGCTACCGTGAGCGGGTCCATCCCGGCGGCGTAACGACCTGCCTGGACCCAGTCGCTGACATTGATCACGCCGTCGCCCAAAGAACTTCGCGGTGCGCAATCGGCCCTTCGGAATTCGCTCGCGTTGGTGGGGTAATCGAGCCGAGCCACATAGCGGCCCTCCAGCACCCAATCCGTGATGGTGACCGCCTGATCGCCGTTGGGTCTGGGCGCGACATCGCCTTCAAAACTGGCCCCCGTAATCGTTAGATTACCTCCCGCATAGTTTGCGGGCAGCACCTGCGCCTTGGAGTCCGAAATCTGCCGCAAGATTGGCACGTCGCCAAAGCTAAGCGGTGTCACGATGGAACTGGGGCGGATCGCCAAGGCGAAATCGATCACTACGACTTCCCGCGTGCCGGGGGCAAAAGTGCTGTTCGCGGGCAGTGAGAGCGCCACGCCCAGTTTCCCGCTGGCCGCCAGGTTTGTGTTAATCAGCAAAGACCCGCCGCTGGCGCCCGTTCCCACGCTCGCGGTGGAATAACTCACCAGCGCAGGATCAAAGTTCAGGCTGAAACCGAGCGCATTCTCATTGCCGTTGGCGACCAGGAACACCGGCACCCCCACAACCGTGCCCGCCACCCCAGCAGCATTGGAAAGCTTAACGAGCGCCGGCGGGAAGTTCACGGTCAGCACCGCGTTGCTGCTCGTTACGGAACCGCCCGAATTGCTCACGGTGACAGCGTAGCTCCCGGCCTGCGAAAGCTGAACACCGTTCAATGTGAGCAGGGCCTCTGTGGCGCCCGGGACCTTGGTGCCGTTAAGGCTCCATTGGTAGCTCAATGGAGCTGTGCCCCCCGCGGTGACGGAAAGGGTCACATTCTGGCCGACAACCGCGGTTTGGCTCTGCGGCTGCGCAACAATGAACGCGGAGACTGGTGTCTTGCATTTCCCCTGAGGACCGGCCTGGTAGATACTCTGGATTTCCTCAGGCGAGAGCGCCTTGGAATAAAAGGAAAGCTCGTCTATCAGGCCATGGAAAAACTCCGTGGGTGTCGTGCGGCTGGAGAGCCTGGCCCCAATGCCCACGTCCGCGACTCCATCAAGCACGGTGATCGGAGGGTCCGTGCGCTCCGCCACCTCGGCCCCGTTCACATAGATCCGCCGCGTGCCCGTCGCCTGGTCATAGACGGCGGCTACATAGTTCCAGGCGTTCATCGTCAACACGCCCGTGACATCGAATAGATGAAAGGGCGAGTCCCATTGGTGGTCGAGATCGGCGATGCCAAACCTCAGCCCGCGATTCGGAATAGCCGCAAAATCGTAGCTCCGGCTATTGAAGTAGTCTCCCGTGTCGCCCCATTTCGCCAGGATCGCTCCGTCCCCATCCGTGTATGGATAAATCCAGCCCTCGATCGAAAAGCTCCCTGGCGGATTCAGGCTGGGGCTGTTCGAAATCTCCAGGTATTGGTTACTCAAGCCCAGGCTGAATGCCTGCCCGACCTTGCCGCGAGCAAAGCCCGCTCCGTCGCGGAAACTGGCGTCGTTCTCCCCTACCACGTCGGTTGCATTGCCCTCCGCCGGCCACCAACTCACCAGCCCCGATGGGGGCGGCGCGCATGGAGGCGCCGGCAGAACGGTCAATGTGGCGGGCTCACTGAACACCGAACCGACAGAGTTGCTGATGGCCACGCTGTAGGTTCCGGATCGATCGAACTGGACGTCGGTTAGCAAAAGCGAGGACCCTGTGGCTCCGGAAATATTGGTGCCGTTAAACATCCATTGATACGTCGGTGGAGGCGTGCCGCCAGCCAGGACGCTAAGGCTCGTGTCGTCTCCCTGGATGACCTGCTGATCGGCTGGCTGAACGAAGACCTGTGGAAGTGTCGGAGTGGTGCATTTTCCCGCAACGCCCGCCACGTAAAGGGCGTGGATTTCCGCGGCGGAAAGCGCCCGGTCGAAAATGT
>JBJKSV010000926.1:0-5362 GCA_046703605.1 Limisphaerales bacterium | reverse complement strand
TCGCTCACTGGCATTACTACCTGATGTGCGCCCCAGCGGTGGCCCTCTTGTGCGGAGTCACCCTCTCACGCTGGGAACCGTTCTGGGCCGTCGAAATGCGCTCCCGAACCCTGCGGCTCGCCCTGGCAGGCGCTGTCCTGGTCTTTGCCGCTGTCGAGGGCTTGACCACGATGAGAATCGGCCTCGGCTCCGATCCCTTTTACACGACCATCAGCCGCATCATCCAGGAGCACACGCGGCCAACCGACAAGCTGCTCGTTTGGAATTTTCACACCATTTGGGGAGGGCAGGTCCTGTTCCGCTCCCATCGGCAGGGCCTCGTCGTTTCGTGCTTGAAGGGCGGCCCGGACGCTCCAACACCGAAGGGCCTGTACGACCTCCTCGAAAACCAGGACGACCTGGATCGCCTGAAGCGCCTCGGGTACAACAAGATCGTCCTGATTAGCGAGTCCCCACTCCAATTCGCGGTCATTGCGCTCCATGGCGGCGAATCAGAGCGCGGACGGTACCCCGCCAGCATCTCGCCTGCAGTCGATGCCTGGCCCACCGTGTATCGCTCTCCGGACATCCTCATAAAGGCGATCCCATGAGTGTGGATTGAAACCACCTCATTGGGGAGTTTATCGGCGGCTTTATCGAGCACCTTGTTCCTTCCTCATCGGCCGGGGACCACAGGTGAATTAAGCGATAACACTCTGCATAGAGTATCGATATGCCAAATGAGACCTGGGCTGCACAGGAGGCCTCACTGCACGCCCCGGACGGACCGCTTTCCACGCCTGGCGACCGAACGGACCGACCCGCGCCGGACTAAAACGTCGCAGTCTCCGACCGAGTCCGCCTTGACGAAGTCATCGGCTATATACCGCAGCACCTGGTTGCCTGACATCTCGCGTCCGCCGGTCCAGGTCCTAGTCAAGCCGTTCCACCGGACCACGCAGAGGTCGGGAGTCCTCTCAAGATCCTTGACGAGCTGCGCCTGCTGCCGGGGCGTGAACAGGATCTCCCACGCACCCGCGTTGAGCAGCGTCGGAGGCTGCTCGCGTGTCCAGAAGTAAAGGCTGCAGAGACCGGGCACAGAAAAGAAGGTTCGGCCGTGAGCGCGAATGACACCGACCAGACGGTGGTAGAAATCGGCCTCCTGAGGCGGCACGCGGAGCAGGTTAGTCCCTGGAAGCCCCAGTGGCTTCGCGGCCCGGTAGGAGGCAAGAGCACCCTTGGCGTTGATCAAGGCCACCGCGAGCAGGAGCACGAGCGGAGCACCACGCCCGATGGCCGCGAAGAGGCGGTCTGGCCGGGGGGCTGGATGCGCCGATTCCCCCACGTGGTCCCGTGAGCTCGACCCCGCAATCCCGCTTGGCGTCGATGCATGGCTCATCCCCCACCTGCCGTGGCGAAACGCATCCGCGCAGCAGGCGAGCCAGACTGGAACCAGAAGGAAGATAGAGACACGCCCCTGCGAAGTCCAGCCCCAGGCCGGGTAGCCGTACATCATAGTCATCGTAGCGAGCCCAACGCCGAAATGGCACGAGGATGCCTCCCCCCAGCGATTTTTCCCGCAGGGCAGGCACACGCGCCATCGCGACAACCACCGGCAAGCAATACCCAACCGCTCCGTGAAGAAACAGAACCTTCTCGGCAACGAATACGAAAGGCACCGACCCCAGAACAACCGCCTCGGGCGCGATCGGTAGCTTCCAGAGCAGGGGGTTCTGCAAAACTCCTGCGGCATAATAAACTAGCGCGGCGGCGCCAAAGGGTAGAACCAGCCCCGCCACTTCAAACGGGGCATGCAGGAAGAACTCGCTGTCGAACCGCAGATGCTGAAGCACCAAACCGTCCAGCAGTCCCGCGGGGGAGGTCCCCGTCGCTAGCGCGTAAACGGCGCAGCCTGCCACCGCGCAGATCATTCCCGCAGGGCCTGCGACCAACTCTTTCCATAAAAGCGGTTCTTCCAGCGACCAACTCCGCAGCTCCAGCACGAGGATCAGGATGCCTCCGAACTCCAGCGCACAGTAAGCCCCAGCAACGGCTAGGTGCCGCCGCATCAAAATGATGGGAAAGAGCAGAGCCGCCGCCGCGGTCGTGGTGAACAGCAGTCTTCTGAGCTTGCCTGCCGGTGCCATGCGCAACAGCCAGAGTAGAAAAGCCAGGCAGGCGAAAATCCCAACATTCGCCTTCGTCATCGCCATGAGCCCGGCCAAAACTCCGGTCGTGCCCAGGACAAACCAGGACCGCCGTCCCCGTCTTAATAAGGAAGCACAATAGAGCGCCGCCGCCAGGAGGAGCACGCAGAAACCTTCCGGGTGGCCAGGCTCATTCCTCAGCACGTCGAGGATGGCAAAAACAGCGACCATGGCACCCCCGGCCAGCGAGAGGCTGCGCGTGGTCCACCACACATAGCCGGCGCACAATAGCGAACTGAGAACCCAGGAAACTGCCGCGAAGAGGAGCGTGCTGTCGTGCGACAGAGGCAGTCCCGTTGCCGCCAGCAGCAGCCTCTTGTAAGCGTAGTAGGCTGGCCCGTACTGGGTGTAGGTCTGGTCATAGAGAGGGTGGCCCGCGAAAAAGGTCTTCTCGGTGAGCATTACGTAGCCCGTGTCGTCGTACGGAGAGAATCCGGTGCAGGTCTTGAAGTAGGCGGTGAAAGCCAGGACCGCCGCCAGGGCTGCCATCAGCCCCCAGCCCAGCACCCTACTGGTGGGCTGTGCCATCTCTTCGCATCCTGGCCTTTCCGATGTCATCGAGTGCGGGAACAGCATCCTATCGATGATGCCACGGAGGTCAAGACAATCAGTTTAGCAATTCTCGCTCTTGGGTATATTTGTAACAACACCGAATGCCGCGGGGTACATGTTCGGATAAAGAAATGCCGGGAACATGAGCGGGGCGCTGAGCATCGACCACCCGCCTGGGCCATGGGGCGTAACGTAGCGACCGTCATTAACACGATGGCGGTCCGGATGCCCACGCGAAGGTTGGCTCGGGGATAGCTCGCAGTCATCTACTTACCTTTTAAACTTAAATCATCGATGTTGAGCATCTCACGTTTCGGCAATCCGGCCAGCATGACCACCAAGCTCTGTATTCCTGCGTGGCGAGTAAAGCCAGAGCAACTCACCGCGCATTTAGCATCTCCGCCAGCGGCATGACTTCGACTCGTTCGGCAAGCGCATAACGTCTTTCGCCAGGATACACAACGCGCAGTTCGTCGAGCCTCAGGTCGGTCAGCGCGATGCGCATCGACGGCGTGAGCACAGGCGCGTCGGCGCGTTTGCACTCCACCCCGATGCGCCGCCCGCGCCGGAATAGGAGCAGGTCCAACTCGGCGCCCTGGTGCGTGGCCCAAAAATAGGCTTCCTCCGGACGCAGTGCCTTCAGGATTTCCTCGACGGCGTAGCCCTCCCATGAGGCGCCGACCTTTGGATGAAGCTCAAGGTCGCGCTGGCTTGAGATCCCCAGGAGCGCGTGGAGCAAGCCGGTGTCGCGGATGTACACCTTGGGCGCCCTCACCTGGCGCTTTCCGAGGTTCTCAAACCACGGCGGCAGTTGTCGCACCATGAACACACCGCTCATCAGGTCCAGGTAGCGGCGCACAGTGGACTCGTTGACGGCCAGCGCGCGGGCGAGTTCGGCGCCATTCCACGTCTGCGCGTGATAATGGGCCACCATGTGCCAGAAGCGCCGCAATGCGACAGGCGGGATGCTGATGCCCAACTGCGGGATATCCCGCTCCAGGAAGGTCTGGAGAAACTGCCGCCGCCACGCCAGGGAATTGGCTTCGGTGCGCGCCGAAAATGATAGTGGAAAACCCCCGCGCAGCCAATGCCGCGTCTGCGCCGCCGCGCCAAGGTCGGCCAGTCGGAACCCTTCGAGGGGGACAGTCTCCAGCCGACCGGCGAGCGTTTCGGAAGACTGCTTTAACAAGCCTGGCGAGGCGCTGCCCAGAATCAGAAACCGCGCGCGGAGGGGCCTGCGATCCGCCAGGACTCGTAATAAGGGGAACAAGTGCGGACGACGCTGGATTTCGTCAATCACGATTAGCCCCCTAAGCGGACGCAGCGCGGTGTCCGGTTGAGAAAGCCGCGCGAGACTCCGCACGTCCTCGAGATCAAAGTAGTTGAGCGAGTCCGCGGGCACAAACTGCCGGGCGAGGGTGGTCTTGCCACTCTGGCGCGGGCCGAGCAGGGCCACTACCCGGCTGCGTTTCAACGCGGCGCGGACCAGCCCGATGTCGGTTGTACGATCGATCATCACGCAAACATTGACCATGAAAATCCCGCATGCAAGGCGGGATTTTCATGGCATGCCCTACGCAGCCAGGATAGCTACCGGGCCAAGCAGGCCGGCGGGCAGCAGGCTCGTCCTGGCGTTCCAACCGACGTGAGTGACGAAGGTCAGCTTGTTCTTCACCTCCGGTTGGGCGTCGCCGACCAACCGGTTCAGCCAGGCGTTTACGACCTCGATCTCGAGCGTGTTCGCGCCGGCCTTGGCGGCTGCCGAAATGTCCACCGTATAGGGCTCTTTCCACGCGGTGTCCAAATGCTTTCCATTCAGTCGCACGGTTGCGATCGCATTGACCTCGCCCAGGTCCAAGCGCACAGGGCCTTGCATCGACGACAGTTCAAATTCCTTCCGATAAACCGCAGCGCCACTGTAATACTTGATTCCGGGGTCCGAGTGCTTGGTCCAGTCCTCGAGCCGTTCGAAGATTACCGGCTTCTCCGGCCCGCCCCAGCGAGGATCAAAAGTCACCTCCCATGGACCGCTCAGTTCCATCCGACGGGGCGCTGTCGATTCGCCGCTGCCCGCCGCCGATTTCGCCGCAACGATTCCCCGGGATGTCTTGCGCAAAACGACAAAAATCGACCCGGCCGGGTCGAGTTGCACCCGCACCCGCACCCGTCCCCCTTCCATCGAGTATTCGGGCGCGGGCTCTCTATGTCCCGTTTCCGGGCGCCAGAATTCCGGCGCGCGATTCGAGACCCGAAACGAAATGGTCTCGGCCCGGGCGGTCTGTTTCTGATTCGAAATGAAATAAACGTCCGTGTTGCCCTCGCGCCGGTGCTTCCAAAGTACCCCCTCGGGACACTCTACATCCGGCGCGACACGCAGGCCCTGCAACACCTCGGCCAACTCGACCTCATGAAACACAAGCCCCTTGCCGACTGATTGGCTGCCCCACAGCTCGGCCGCAAGCCGTCGCACTTCCGCATCGCATTCGGGATAGTTTTGGTTGCTGGGCGACTTGGCCGGTGCTGGGCCGAGCACGTACCCGCCGTCCGCGACCAGTTTGCGGATGGCCGCCAGCAACTCCGGGCGCATCGTCTCCTGCGGCGGGAGCACCAGCACGGAATAGCTC
>JBJKSV010000925.1:0-4487 GCA_046703605.1 Limisphaerales bacterium | reverse complement strand
TCACCCCACATAGAGCTTTCGCCGTTGGGGACCTTTTGGCCGGGAGCGACGTAATCCCAGCCATTTGGCCGATGATAGACCGAGTGAAGAAGCAGGCCTTGATGGTTCGGGTTCTCCGAGAGGTATGGCGCTTGGAATAGCGTTTTGGCGATGGTTAAGCCCCCCTGGCGATAGCGTCGGCGAGCGTCCGCATCTCCTTTGCTAGCGCAATAGTTGCCCAGGCGCAGAAGGCCCTGTGCCGCCACGACCGCCGCGGAGCTATCGACTGGTTCCCAGGCATTAAATGGGTCGGCGGCCCGGTTCAAATAATCGCCCAAACGATGGAGGTTGGGCGCACCGGTGTCCCACATCGGGATGCCGTCGGCGCAGGAATTGGCCAGATAGAAATCGGCAGTCGCCATTGCCGCTCGATGAAATGCTCTGCGGCCCTCGGCCAGTCCCGGTTCATCGCCTTTCAGGGAGTCAAGGAATTCCAGTTGCTCGGCGAAGCCAAGGATAGCCCAGGCCAACCCACGCGTCCAGGTGGTGAAAGGGGAATAGCCTTGCTGAGAACTTGGGCAACGATAGCTTCCGTCGTTGAGGTTGAAAATCGACTCGTGAACGGTGCGCCCGCGCACATCGTAGAGGTCGCGGCCCTCGCCGTAGAAGACGTTGTAGCGGGCGGTCATCTGCCCATGCTGGAGGAGGCGCTCGACCAGAGAGACTCTCTGGTCGCGCTCGCCCATGAGGACATGGCCAAGGTGGTGGGCCAGAGCCAGGGAGCGAAGGGAACGCAGGGTATCGACAAAGAGCGAGTGAGGGCCGTTGAAGGAGTAGATGAAGCCCTGGCCATCGGCGGTGGCGGTCCATCGGGCGGCTTGGACTGCGCCTGAAACCTTCAGGGCCAGTTCGTATAGGTCCAATTCGCGCTGGTCGAGGGGGGTCCGGCCTTCCAGCACCAAGCGGCGGAGATTGCCATAAGTCGAGACGTTATTGAATCCGTGGTCATGCACACCCACATGTGAAACGTGAGCAGCCATCTGGTTCAGTGTCTTGCTGCGTCCGAGCTCCAGGAACTGCTCCTCCCCTGTCGCGTCGAATTGAAGCAGGGCGGAGCCGAATTGAAACCCCTGTGTCCATTCGGTCCAGCCGCGCGTGGTGTATTTGCCTTGGACGGTGAAGACAGGGGTTCCGTTGGCGGGAGTCCAGGTTTTTTCCAGGCTCAGAATCTTCTGCGCAGAGAGCTCAAAGAGGCGGTTGATGCTGGGAACCAGGCTCCGCGGAGCTAGTTCGAAATCAATGACAAGAGCCATAGGGAGCGGTTACAGTCTGCGCAGGTGGAATCCGCCATCCACATTGATGACCTCGCCGGTGCTGAATGGGAGCGCGTCCTGGGCTATAGCGGCCACGGCTTTGCCAACGTCTGCCGGTGTTCCCCAACGTTGGATGGGAGTCAGGCCCTGGTCGATGAGCTGATCGTACTTTTCTTTTACGGAGGCGGTCATGTCGGTCTGGATGATTCCCGGCCGGATTTCATAAACGTTGATGCCGTGCTCCGCCAATCGGGCCGCGAAGAGCGGTGTGAGCATCGAAAGGGCGGCCTTGGCAACACAGTAATCGCCGCGGTTAACCGAGGCTGTGTAGGCGCTGATGGAGGAGATCGTAATGATTTTTCGCGAGAATGGCGCGACCGGGATGCCCGCCGCGCTTTGCTCGAGCATCCAGCGTGCGGCGAGCTGGGTGAGAAAATAGGGTCCTTTGACGTTGATGCGCATCAGGCGGTCGAAGCTGGCCTCCGTCGCCTCGAGCAGGTCGGCGCGGACCTCCGGGGCGACGCCGGCGTTATTCACCAGAAGGTCAAGCCGGCCGAATTTCGCCCGCGCGAAGGCGATCAGCCTCTGCCGGTCCGTTCCGATCCCGATATCCGCCTGACAGACCTCGGCTTGAACGACCTTCCCGGACTTCTGAGCCAGTGAAATACAATCGGCCCTGGTTTGCTCCGCCGCGGCCCGGTTGCCGGCGTAGTTCAACGCGAGGTCCCACCCGGCTCTGGCCAATTCGAAGGCGATGCCCCGCCCGATTCCGCGGGAGCCGCCGGTGATAAGGACCACAGGATTCATTGGGCGGGAGAATACCGAGCGGTGGAGGAAGCGGAAGCCGAAAGTGCGTTGTCAGCGAATCGCTCCAAAATGCTGGCAGGCGTGGCATGGTCTCGCTGGAGAATTGTTCCGTCAATCGGCGGATCGAAGAAAGGTGTGAGCTGTCAAATGTCACCGGGCAATTGTCCGTTATTGCCTGCGATATAATTTGCCAATGCTTATGCCGCAACAATGACCCCCGTCTTCAAGCCCCAAAAATCATTTTTTTTACTCGGGCGCCGGGAGACTGCACCAAGCCCACTTGGTCCCACACTCGCGATGTTGGGGAAAAATGAATTCTGGGACACCGCAAAAGCGTCTATCCTCAAAACCACAGTCTTGCATCCAAGAAGGCTAGAAAATGAAAAGGCGTGAATTCATCAAAATGAGTCTGAGCGCGGCGGCTTTGGCGGCCGTGCCGTCGTGCGTGTCCAAACCGCCCCGCGGCGGCGAAGCTGAGTTGGGCCCGGGCGGCGTACTGTCGGGGGCGAACGCCTCGCTGGCGCCGCGCCGCCGTGAATTGCTGGATTTTGACTGGCGCTTCAAACCGATGCCGATCCTTGAACTCCAGGACGCGGTGGCGCTGAACCAATGGATGTGGACCAAGGAGCAGCCAGGACAGACGGCAGACACGATGGCCAACCCGGACCTGGACACGTCGGGGCCGGATTGGAAGGCCACCAACCCCGCCACTGCCAGCGACCACCATGCGCAGATGGACTACATCGGATTCGCCTGGTTTCGCGCGGTGCTGCCGGCATTGAGCGGGCCGGGTCGCACCGTCTCGTTCACCCAAGTGGACGACAATTGCGAGATTTATCTGAACGGAAAACGGGTGGGTTCCCATCATGACTGGTCTTCGCCATTCACGGTCAATTTGGACGCGGCTTGGAAAACCGGGGGCCCCAACGTGCTGGCCGTGCGCGTGCAGAACACCAGCGGGCCGGGGGGCATTTATGGTGGCATTTCCCTGGGCCGGTTGCCGGCATCGGAGCAGTCTTTCTCGCCGGATTTGGATGACAGTTCGTGGCGCGAAGTTCAGTTGCCACACGATTACATCGTTGAGGGGCAATACAGTCCCAAAGCCGACACCGGCCACGGTTCGCTGCCGGTGTATCCGGCCTGGTATCGCCGGAAGTTTTCGCTGGCGGCCGCGGACGCAGGCAAATGCGTGTGGCTCTACTTCGAGGGAGTTTTCCGCCAGGCAAAGATCTACGTCAACGGTAAATTGATCAGCCAGCATCCGGGCGGCTACACGTCCTTCCACGTGGACCTTTCTGACGCGGTCCAGTTTGGCGCGGAGAACTTGCTGGCGGTCTATGTGGACCCGGCGGAATTTGAGGGCTGGTGGTATGAGGGCGGAGGGATTTATCGGCACGTCTGGCTGAATGTCGCCGACCCAACCCACGTCGCACCGTGGGGCGTATTTGTCACCAGCGACGTAGCCGATGTGACCGGCGCGCCGTCCGCCAAACTGCACATCGAAACCCTCGTCGCCAACCGCACGCCGCAGACCCAGAACTGCTCCGTGGTTACCACCGTGCTCGATCCGGATGGCCAGGTCGTCGGGACGGCGACGGACAGCCTAATGGCGCCCTCAAATCCCATTCCAGCCGATGCCCGGGAAAAAATCCTTTCCTCACCCGATGTGGATCAGCCCAGTTACCTGCACGACGGAACGAAACTTGTACAGCAGATCAATTTGTCTTCGGCGCGGCTCTGGTCGCTGGAGGAACGCAATCGCTACACCGTGGTGACGGAAATTTCGCGGGGGGGCAAGATCGTGGATCGCCATGCGCAAAGGTTCGGCATCCGGACGCTGCGGTTCGATCCGAACGACGGCTTCTTCCTGAACGAGAAGCCCGTGAAACTCAACGGTGTCTGCAACCATCAGGATTTTGTCGGCGTGGGCATTGGCATGACGGACAGCCTGTTGTATTACCGCATGAAACGGCTTCAGGAATTCGGCTGCAACGCCATCCGCTGTTCCCACAACCCGATGACGCCCGCCATGTATGAGGCGTGCGACGAACTGGGTTTGCTGGTCATGGACGAAAACCGCCATCCCGGCTCGACCATCGCCACGAAATCGTGGAAGGGCCAGCCCTACGACAACACCTGGCACGTGGAATCCATGGTGCTGCGCGACCGCAACCATCCCAGCGTCATTATGTGGTCCATGTGGAACGAGGAATTCGCGATTCAGAACACGCCCTTCGCCCGCGAGTTGATGACCGCGCTCATGGCCGCCGTTCACAAACACGACCGCACGCGGCCGGTGACCTGCGCCAACAACAGCGGGGCGGGCCATCAGGCATGGAAGGGTGGCGTTGCCGATGCGGAAGACATTCTTGGCGTGAACTATAATTA
>JBJKSV010000924.1:0-2783 GCA_046703605.1 Limisphaerales bacterium | reverse complement strand
GCCCATGTCGTCGGCCAGGCAGGCGCCCAGACCGAGCCGATTCATGAACCAAAGCCAGTGGGCGCCTTGCCGCTGGTAAGGGCGCAATGTGGCGCGCAAGTCGCCCCCGGGATCCGACTCGGACGAGACGCCCGGCTTCTCCATCTGCTCCAGCACCCCTCGGAGCGCGTCCCCGGCCACTACACTCGACCAATCGGCGCGGGCGGCTTGCGATTCCGGCTCGGCCGCTTGCCGGGGGTTGAACCCGGAAAGCAGGCGCAAGCCTTCGAGCAACGGCACTCCGTCGCCGCCGGTGGCGGACTGGACCTTGTTCCAGTGTTCCAGGACTTCCTGGAGTTTCTCGCGGTCCACCTCCACCCACCTGCCCTTGAGCAGCGCCAAACCGCTGTCAGACTGAAGGATGGCGCGCAGTTCCGCTTCGGTGAGCCGCTCGCCTTCCAAGGAGACCTGGACGTTGAAATCGAGCAGGCTGCCGGCGCCCAGGGCCTTGCCTTTGGCCTCGCCGATGCGAACAGTAACCTGGGGGCGGGGCGGGCGCCCGGCCTTCCACCAGTCCGGAATCCGAACGACGAGGCCGCTTTGCTCAAAGAGCGGGATGTTTTGCAGGAAGGCGAAGGCCTGCGGGGGCCGCCAGACTTGCGGATGAAACACCGCGCGCGAGTCCAGCAACTCACGCGCCAGTGGGCTCCGCTCCGCCGCCCGCTGCACCGGCGACAACAGCGCCGCCAAGGCTGTCCGGTTCTTCGCCCCGGCATATTCTTCCAGCGCTCGCCCGAGCGGTAAATGCTGCACCTTGCCTTGCGCCGAGACCCGGTGGGTATAAGTCGCCAGGAAAGCGAAGGGGTAGGCCGGGTTGCGCTTGTTCTCGGCCAAATGAAAGGTGACGCGTCCCACGGCATTCCAGACCGGGTTGCAACTCCTGAGATAGGCGACCACGCCGCCGGAGGTGCGCGCGATGGTGGCGCGGACGTGCGCCTCTAATTCATCCCAAAGCCGCGCCAGGACAGCCCCATTCAGATATTCCAGGCCGATCATCGGAGGCGCTGCTTCCGCCAGGGCCGCCCACTCGGCCTCCGGCGGCTTCTCGAGCTTAATGTCCGACGCCTCCTGGAGGTTCGGATTATGGCACAGGGCGGTAAACAGCCTCTGGGCGAGACCGCGCCAGAAGACAAAGCTTGGGGGCAATGGTTCGTATAAAAAACCGGAAACGAGCAGTTCCAGACCGCGTGCGTCCGACGCCGCAAAGGCATCAGTCAAGCGCGCCGCCGCGGCGGCACTGAGCTTTGGCTCCGCCTGTTCATCCGGGTGAACAGAGAGATGTCCGCCGGGAGATAATGCCAGGGCATGTGACATGGGCGGAAGAAATTAGCGTCTGGGTGGCCCCTGCGCCATCTGTTTTGTGGGGCGCCAGCGCGCGCAAGTATTGCTGGACCACTGGAATGACCGAATCGATACCAAGGATGCGATCGGCCGAATCCAGGCGATTTAACAGCGCGGGGTCCAAACCCTACTCGCAGATCTGGCGCTGATCCTCTGCGTTTGCGGGTTGGTCCGCCGCCAAGATGCTTGGGCCGCCGAGGCTGGGCCGACGGTATGCGCTTTCAAACCAGGTCTGCTGCGGACGCGGCGCCGGAGCCGGCTGCCAGTCAAAGGCATCGTTCACGACCTGGCGCATCCGCTCAAACCACCATCTGGCCCTGCCCTGCCGGCGGGGAGGTTGAATTCTGCTGGTGAAAGCCGGAGCTTCGGCCAAACCCAATTCCATTTGTGAATCATTCATCATGCCGCCATTCTAAAACAGGGGGTAGGACATCTATGGGGGGACCCTAAAAAATAGTTTCATATACATGAATAAATGACACTTATGTTTGTTGCCTGAAACCAAGCGTGGCAGAGGGATCGATTCTTACGGCGATTCGGACGGCGACGGCTTTGTCGAGTACCGGCAGCGGGCCACAGGCGGCTTGAGCAACCAGGGCTGGTCTTCCGCGGCGGTCTTCCTCTTGCTTCAGGCCGGCCTGGGCCTGCACATCGACGCCCCGGCGCGCAAGATCTGCTTTAAGAGTCCGCGCCTGCCCGAATCCATCGAGACTTTGGAAATCCGAAGCCTCAAGGTCGGTTCCGGCCTGGTTGACATGGTCCTCACCCGCCATGCGCAGGACGTGGCCGTCAATGTTCGTCAGGGGCGGCGCTAATGCTGGCGGCGGCGGTCGTCGAGGCAGTGTATCGCGTCAAAGCGGAGCGGCAGGGACTCGAAGAACTGGCCGCCCCGTTGTCGCTTCAACAGCCGGGACCTCGATGAATCAGGCCCATCGCGGTGGTCCAGTCAATGCGCGTCCGGGAACCGAGCATTGTCCATAATTTGCTCGCTGTTCGCGGAGGGGGTTGTTACTATGCCTTCAACAACCAGAGATGATCATGAACTTCCATAAAATCCCCCTGAATGTGAGGGCCACCCTCGGCGTTGCGCTGGCGGCGGTTGTTACTGGAGGCACGGCGCCATGCATGAGCCTGGGCGCGGATATGCGTACAAACCGGGTGGTGGAGTTGGATGGAAAGAGCGGCTGCATCCGTGTTTCCGATGTTGCGTCGTTGCGCTCAGTGTCCAGGGCCGTAACGCTTGAATTTTGGTTTAAAGCTGTCTCGTTCTCGGGGCTGGATGGAGGTGTCAACTGCCTCTTGCGCAAGAACGTAACCGCGGGCCAAGAGAACTTTTTCCTGCGCTTTCGCACGGCCAACGGAGTGCGGATGGTAGAGTTCGGCCTTGGACCAAGGCTTGGGTT
>JBJKSV010000923.1:0-6361 GCA_046703605.1 Limisphaerales bacterium | reverse complement strand
TCGTCCCGTGAAGAAGTGCGAGAGCGAGGGCATGGCGATGGAAATGACGATGGTGAGCAAGGTCATCACCAGCAGCAACTCGATAAGCGTAAAAGCCGGGTTACTTCTCTTGCTTCCAGTTGGTAATATCATCGTCGCCTCCCTGCCGCTGATCCGGTCCCATGGACATAATGTCGTATGAACTGGGGTTGTGCCGGCCCGGACAGGTGTAGATATAGTCGTTGCCCCACGGGTCCTTGGGGATATTCTGAAGATAAGGGCCGTGCCAGTTCTGGGCGTCACGCGGCTGCTCGACCAAATCGTTCAGGCCATTCTGGCCCTTGGGGTAGTAGCCGTTGTCCACCTCGAACGCATCCAAGGCCGTGCAGAACGAGGAAATCTGCGTCTTGGCGGCCGTAAGGCGCGCCTGTTCGGTGCGGCCGGAGAATTTCGGGATGACGATGGCAGCCAGAATGCCCAGGATGACCAGCACCAGGAGCAGCTCGATCAGCGTAAAGCCTCCCGCGCGGACAGGCCGGCGCCCAGCCCCCAAGGCTCCCCGGGTGGCCACTGGGTTCGCACGCGCCGATTGGCGGGCGGCGTTGAGTTTATGGAGATTGCAGTTCATAGGACGGTGTAAAGGTCAGGTTAATGCTATTTGATGTATTGTTGCAAAGTGAAGATGGGGACGACCATTCCGATAAAAATCGTCCCGATGAAGCTGGCAATGCAGAAGAGCATCAGAGGCTCGGCCAATGCCACTGCCGTCTTCAATTCGCGGTCCAGATCACCCTCGGTAACGCTCGCAATACGGATGAGTTCCTGGTCCAGTCTGCCGCTCTCCTCGGCCACGGAGACCATCTCCAGCACCGAGCCTTGAAAGAGGCCCTTGCAATCGGCCAGGCTGGCGCCGAGCTGTCCGCCTTGCTGCACCCGCTCGATGGATTGTGCCACAGCATCGACCAGGATCTGGTTGCCAATCGACTTGCGCGCCACCTGGAGGCCCTGCACCAGCGGCACCCCCGCCCCCAGCAGCGTCCCCAGCATCCGGCAAAAGCGAGCCATGGCGAATTGCGCCACCAGCGGCCCGACAATCGGCGCCTTGAGTACAAACCCCTCCCACGTTCGCTTCCCCTTTTCGGAGGTGAACCACGTCCGCAGAAAGAAGCCGACCAGAACCAACCCCACCAGGATAAACAACCCGTAGGAGCGTATGAAATGGCTTGCCCCGATGATCGCGCGGGTCAAGGCCGGCAGCGTGGCGCCGAACCCGGCAAAGACCTTTTGAAATCGCGGGATAAAAAACGTCATCAGGAAGATAATGACCCCAATGGCCAGCACCAGCAGGATGCACGGATAGAGCATGGCGCTCATTACCTTGGAGCGCAGCTCCTTTTCCCGTGACTGAAAATCCGCTATCTGCGCCAGCACCAGATCGAGAAAGCCTCCCGTCTCGCCGGCTTGCACCATGGCCACATACACCCGCGGAAAGACCTTCGGCGATTTGGCCATCGCGTCCGCCAGCGACATCCCATCCACAACGTAATTGTAGATCTCCTTCCACTTGGCCGCCGCCGCGGGCGAAGAGGCCTCTTTGGCCAGGATGGTCAGCGCGCGGCTTAATGGGACGCCGGCAGCCAGGAGGCTCGACAGCAATCGCGTGAAATTCTCCAGCGCGCGCGGCGAGACTTTGTCCGACGGCTTGCCAAAGGAGAAGGAGCCCAAAGAGGCATTGAGCTTGCCGCTCTTGCCAGCGGCGGCCGCCGCCTTCTCGGCCAGGCTAATTGGACGCAACCCCAGGCCCTCGATTTGGCGGAAGGCCTCAGGCCGTCCGGCCGCTTCGAGTTGGCCCTCGGCCACAACTCCATTTGCCTGCAGCCCTTTGTATTGGAAAAGCGGCATAGTCTGGCTTTGGGGTTATCGCGCGCTGGCGGCCGCATCGAGGGCGGCGTCTGGGCGGGCCAGGCCGTCCAGCGATTCGTTCCTGGTGGTTCGGGCCACTTCCTTGGCAGTCGTGACGCTCAGAACCTCTTCAACGGTCGTGATGCCTTCTCGAACCAAGCGCCAGCCATCTTCGGCCAGGGTGCTCATGCCGGCGCTCCTTGCGGCATCTCGAATCAGGTCGCTGGAGGCGTTTTTCAAAATCAATTTCCGGATGTCATTGTCGCTGTCCATCCATTCGAAGATGGCGTGCCGGCCGTAAAAGCCGGTTTGGCGGCATTCCGGGCAGCCGACCGAGCGATAGATGACGGCGTTGGCGGGGATGCCGACCTGCAGCTTAAAGGCCTGCGCCGCGGGGGAATTGTCCGGGGTCTTGCACCGCGAGCACAACACCCGCACCAACCGCTGAGCCAGGACCGCTTCGAGCGAGGATGCCACAAGGTAGGGTTCGACGCCCATATCCACCAAACGCGTCAGAGCGCCGGGCGCGTCGTTGGTGTGCAACGTGGAGAAAACCAGGTGTCCAGTGAGGGAGGCCTGGACGGCAATTTGGGCCGTCTCCTGGTCTCGAATTTCACCAATGAGGATGACGTCCGGGTCGTGGCGTAGGATCGAGCGCAGCCCTCGAGCGAAGGTCAGGCCCGCTTTCTCGGAGACCTGGATCTGGTTGACACCTTTGAGCTGGTATTCCACCGGGTCTTCAATCGTGATGATCTTCCGGTCGGCATCGTTGATCTCATTGAGGGCGGTGTAAAGGGTTGAGGTTTTGCCGCTGCCGGTCGGCCCAGTGACAAGGATGATGCCGTGCGGCAGTTGCAACACACGGCGGAAGCATTCCAGTTCGCGGGCGGCCATGTCCAACTCGGCCATGCCGCGCAGGGTCGCGTTCTGGCGCAACAGGCGCATCACCACCGCTTCGCCGTGCAGCATCGGAATCACCGAAACGCGGATATCGACCTCGTTGCCCTCAATCCGAATCTTGATACGTCCATCCTGAGGCAGGCGTTTCTCGGCAATATTCAAATGGCTCAAGATCTTGATGCGCGAGACGATGGCCGGCTGAAATCGTTTGAGTTGCGCCGGCACCGGCACGTCCTGCAAAACACCATCGATGCGGTAGCGGATGCGAAACTCGTCTTCGAAGGGTTCCAAATGAATATCCGAAGCCCGCAGTTCAATCGCATCGCGCAGCACCTGGTTGACAAATCGGATGATGGACGCGTCTTCGGCGGCGCTGTCGAGGTTGGTGTCTTCTTCGGGATTCTCATCGACAACCTGGAGGGCGGCTTCCTCGCCCAGAGTATCGATGGTATCGGCGCCGACGCCCAGGCGCTTCTTCATCTCGCGCTGGATGGCCTCGCCGGTGGCGAGCACCGGGCGCAGGTTCAGGCCGGTCATGCTCTTGAGCATGTCCAATCCTTGCGTGGCGAAAAGCCGGCTGGTGGCGACCTCCACGATCCCGTTGACCCGCCTCAAGGGGAGCAATTCCTCTTTGAGAAGAATTCGCGCGGGGAAAAGAGAGAGAAGCTGGCGATCCGGCTCCACGTCATCGAGCGTGGTATAACCGAGGCCGTATTCCCCAGCCAGCCAACGCAGAACCTCAGTCTCGCTTCGCAAAGACGGGCCCGCTCCTTTGGACTCGGCCTGGCGGAGCAGGCTCTGCGCGTCTATGGGTGACAGTTGCTTGGCGGCAACCATCTTGTCCAGTAACTGCTTTTCCGTTGTGTCCTGGGTAATACTCTCGTTCATGTTAGCCTTCAACTTTCCAAAACCAGCTTCTCTGATTCCCCACTTCGCGCTCGCTGCTCTGACTTGATCACGCGGCGGCCTCAGGTGGCGCCCTCATGGCCAGGCATCGAGCGCTCTGGTTCACGTCGTGAACGCACCGCTCTAGAGCAGGCCGTCCAGCGTCGCGATGGCCTCCTGGCGCGGCGTCAACACTTCGCGCAGCTTGTCCTGCGCAGTCTTGAGTTGTTGTTCCTTTGCCTTGCGGGCTTCGACGAACTTCGCCAAGGCCGCCTTCAACTCTGAGCTGGACGCCTTGTCGTCTATGGCCTTCTGCAAGGCTTCGGCTTCGGGACCGGGCTGAGGGCCGAACCGGCGCCGAGGGCGCTGGTTTTGCGCTTGCGCCTGACCGGGATTATTGCCCCCGCGGTTGCGAAAGCGGCCCGGCCCGCCAAACATTCCCCGTCCCATGCCCGCCCGCATCACTTCCATCCTCGCTTGCATGACGTTCTGGACTAGCGGCTGAATCGCGTTCCAATCATCGTCGCTCGTAATTTCGAGCCGATCTTTGAGCCGGTCCATCATTCGCTGCCGCATCTGGGCGGGGTCGAAATTGGGGCGTCCTCCGCCAAAGCCCTGGGCACTCACCGAGTTCGAGCCCAAGCAAAGCGCGGCGGCCACACCCGCCATTACCAACAGTTTTTGCATTTTCATATTAGTGGCATTGTTGCCTGCGATCACTGAGTTGTTGTTGAGGCGCGGAGCCGCACATTTGCGACTTCGCCTTTTGTCGAGTCTATAGGCAAGACCTATGCCAACTCAAAATCCGCCCATTTTCCGCCCCTTCCACCCCTTTGCTGCGCACCATTTGCGCGATGAGTCCTCCGCCCTGCGCATTTCTTGCGCAGGTGCGCGCATAGGAGCGCGGACGCCCTCCTCCGCGTCTCGGCGCGGGACAATGTGGGCGGTGTCGTGTTTTCCAATGCCACGCAGCGCCGTCAAGGGCGGTGGACGGTGCACGCGCGGACGAGGGCGTCCGCGCTCCTCACGTGGAAGAATTGGCGTGCATTTGGCCAATCCCCTGGTTCAATAGGCCCGATGAAAAAGATGGTGATTTGGCTCCTTTTGCTGGCCGCCCTTCCGGCGCTGGCCGGGAATCTCGGCGTCTTCCAATCCCAGGGCGACATCGGCAATCCGGCTCGCGCCGGCCAAGCCCAATATGTCTCTTCCAGCCATGGTTATGTCGTTTCGGGCGGCGGCGAGAACATGTGGTTCACCAACGACGCCTTTCATTTCCTCTGGAAACGCGTGTCCGGTGACTTCGCCTTGGAGGCCAGCATCTCCTGGCTTGAACAGGGCGGCAACGCGCATCGGAAGGCTTGTCTGCTGGTCCGACAAGGTCTTGCCCCTGATTCCCCTTATGTCGATGTGGCGGTGCATGGCAACGGCCTGACCTCGCTCCAATTCCGCGATAGGCGGGGTGGCATGACCCGTGAAATCCAGGCATCCCAGAGTGCCCCGGCGCGCATCGGCATTCAAAGGCAGGGCCAGACGTTCTTCATGTTGTTGCCTTCGCGCGGTTCGGGATTGATCCCCTCAGGGGCGTTCATTCGGCTGCGCCTGACTGATCCGGTTTATGTCGGCATCGGCGTCTGCGCGCACGATGACACCCGGATAGAAAGCGCCCGGTTTTCCGGGCTGGAACTGAGCAAGATGGAAACCTTGACTGACCAGAAGCCCGTCCTCCATTGCTCGTTGGAAGTTGTTCCCATCGCCTCGAAGGACCGCCGGTTAGTCTATCACACCGTTCACCACATCGAGGCGCCAAATTGGTCGAAGGATGGCCGCTACCTGCTCTTCAACTCCGAGGGCCATATCTATCGTCTCCCGGTGGCGGGCGGAGAACCGGAACAGATTGATACCGGCTCGGCCAACCATTGCAACAACGACCACGGCCTTTCGCCGGATGGCAAGCGCCTGGCCATCAGTGACCAATCTGAGGATGGCAAGTCGCGGATTTACATATTACCTTCGGCGGGCGGAACGCCCCGCCAGATCACGCCTCTCGGCCCCTCCTACTTCCATGGCTGGTCCCCCGATGGCTCGACCCTGGCTTACTGCGCCGAGCGCCACGGCGAATTCGATGTCTATACCATTCCTGCCAACGGCGGCGAAGAAAGGCGCCTGACGACGGCCCAGGGCCTGGACGACGGTCCGGACTACACCGCCGACGGACGCTACATTTACTTCAATTCCGTGCGCACTGGCCTCATGCAGATTTGGCGGATGAAGCCCGACGGCAGCCAGCAGGAGCAGGTTACCTTCGATGACTATAACAACTGGTTCGCACATCCATCGCCGGATGGGAAGTGGCTGGTGTTTCTCTCCTACCAGAAGGGTGTCGAGGGCCATCCCGCTGACCAACCGGTGAAGCTCCGTCTCATGCAGCAGGCCGGGGGGCCGATCCAGGACCTCGCGCGACTCTTCGGCGGCCAGGGCACGATTAACGTGCCGTCGTGGTCGCCCGACAGCCGCCAGGTGGCCTTTGTCAGCTACGAACTGATCTATGCCTCGCGGCCGGCCAGTGCGCCGGAGTGAATCGTCGGAGGCAGCACCAGCGCCAGACCTTAATTGAGAATTGAGAATTAAGAACTGCAAATTGATGCCAACGCGGAAGCTATTATGAGACCGGAAGAATTCTCAGAGCGACTGTGGC
>JBJKSV010000922.1:0-4366 GCA_046703605.1 Limisphaerales bacterium | reverse complement strand
GGCCGGGGCTGGTTTCGGTGTTGAACGAGTAGGCCCCACCGGCGTTCGTATCCACGTACCAATACACTGGCGGCACATAATTGTACGGCCCGGTCATACGGATCCCGGTCGGCTCGCCCAGGGCGTGGGGTTTGGCTGTGGCGGAGGCCTGGGCCGGGTTGGGCCAGTGTTCCTCTTTGAGGACGTTCAGGTAATTCCGTTCCGCGCGTTCGTTGGGTGGGTTGTCGCTTCCGTACCACCAAGTGAGGATGCAGGGGTGATTGCGGATGCGGCGAACCTGGTCGCGGAGGGACTCGGCGGAAATCCGGTAGTCCTCATCGTTCCATTGGCTCCAGCGCTCCCAATAGTGGCAACAGCACCAGCCGGCAATCACCAGGATGCCCTCGCGGTCGCACAACCCCAGGAACCGGTCGTTCGCAGTCTTGCCTTCGAACCGGATGGCGTTCAGGTGCATGTCCTTGACATACCGTAGCTCCTGCACCTCGCGCCAAGGCGAGGAGCGCAGGAACATGTCCGGCGCCCAACCGCCGCCGCGGATCAGGATCGGTTTGCCGTTGACCTTGAAAACCCGGTAGCCCTTGTCATTGAGGCTAGACGTGATCTCGCGAACGCCGAAGCGAATCCGGTTCCGGTCCGAGACCTGGCCATTCACCTTCACTTGGAGGTCCAGGTCGTAGAGGTTTTGCGGGCCAATCTCGGTCGGCCACCAGAGCCGCGGATGGTCGATATTCAATTGATCGAAGTCTGCTGGAGTGAAGGTCACGGTGACGGTCCTGCGCGCGCCGATGGCAACGGTCTGCTGGAAATGGATGGCGCCAATTCTCCCTTCGAGCGTGGCCTGGACTGGCCTTTCAGCGGCATTTTGCAAGGTCGCATGCACTGTCAGATGCGCCTTATCCAGGGAGGGCATATCGACCTTGGTGATGACCTGCGGATAGCGCAGAGCGACCGGGCCGGTTGTCAGCACCCTGACCTCCCGCCACAGGCCCATCACCTTGTCCGGCGACATCGGGTTCCAATCCACCCAGGTGATGGCCAGGCTTTTGGGGGTGGGCGGAAAGACCTCGACGGCCAGGACATTGGGTTCATCGAACCGGGCGGCATCGGTCACATTGAAATCGTAGGTCCGATAGGCGCCCACCACGCGGTTGGTGTCCGCGATGAGCCGTCCATTGAGCCATATATTGGCGCGATAATTGATGCCCTGGAAATTCAGCCAGACCTGGCTCCCATGCCCTGAGGCAATATGGAATTGTTTCCGGAACCACCAGGAAACGCTAAAGGGGCTGTTAGTGGACATGGGCAGGTTCGAGAAGTTCGCACCAATGGGGTAATCCATGCCGGGGACCGAGCGAAGGTTCATGCCAAAGAACGGGTGGCGATAAACACCGTCCTTGACCAGGTTACCCATAACGGTGGATGGGACGGTGGCCTTGTACCAACCCGCCGGGTCGAACTCCGCCGTCGAGATCTCGTCGCCCTTGGCCGTGAGCTTGGCGGAGGATTGGAGCGTCCAACCGTCGCTGAGCGTGGTTGCATTGGCAGGGCCCGCCATCGCCCCGGCGCAGAGAAAGCACATCAGCAGCGGGGCCAAAAGATGGGGCTTGCGGAGGGGAATCGACAACATTCTGTTTCGAGGGCAGTTCATGGGGGGGAGGATAGAGGGAAGCGGTGGCTTTGTCGAACGTTAAGCCACCAATGGTCTCGTTGGAGACAGGAATCAGAGGCTGAAGATCGGAGGGCCGTTACAGGTCCAGTGCCCAGCGCACGGCATCTTTGATTTTCGCGATGGTCGCGGCGTCAAACCTTCCGCGTTGGTCCGTAAGCTCCCGCCATTCGGCGGCGCCCATGGCGAGCACATTCGCATAGGACTGATATCTCAACCACGGGACTCGGGGCATGGCGACCTCATACTTGCTGCCCCGACTCTGTGTCGTCAGCGGCACGAACAAGGAGAGCGCACGGGGCGCACTGAGGTCTTGACGCGAGACAATGACCACCGGCCGAGCCTTTGCCTCATAGCCGAGATCGAGCATAAAGACGTCACCGGTCTTGGGAATCATCGAGATTGGCCAAAATGGCATTGCGGTGGCGCCGCTCGTCAGGGGTAAGACCGGCGTTCAAGACCGTCGAGTCAGCGGCTTTCGCCGCAGCCGTCTCGAGGGCTGGGCCGGTGTTGACCTTCGCAATCACAAACAGAGTTCCCCCGCGCATGATGAATTGGGGCTTGCGGACAGCGGCGTCCAGGATCTTGCCGGTGCGCCGCTTCAGTTCGCTTGTGAGCAGGTATCTCATGGTCCAAGATTGGACCATTTCTGGCCCTTGTCTAGTGGGCTTGAGCGCTTTGCAGACGCAATTCGCCCGCGTGACGCTGCCGCAGGCCGCCTTCCATCCGTTCCAAGGTCATGAAGGGGTTAACCAGGTTGCCGTATCCTGAACACGCCTTGACCGTAAGATTTGCGACTCGGCCGGGAGTAGCGTCCCGGTTACCGCCTGGCCTCCGGCAGGTTACGACTGAGCCGGGTCTCTGGTTTCCTTGAAATCCTGAGCGCCAGCAAGGCCGCCGCGCCCAGTCCCGCCAACACAAAGGCAGATGGCTCAGGAACGGCGGCCGGGGCGCCCAATAGAGAAAACCTCTGCAAGCCAGTCAAGTAGCTCAGCCGCGGGTCAATCGCCTCGGACGGCAGTGTGACGGTTATCGGTCCGGACCAACCGACGGCGCCTATGCCGTTTTTCCATGCCGCGTAGGCATCTTGCCAGGTATCGTAGTTGCCGGTCCACGCAACCACCTGGAGCAGCGCCTGTCCACCCCAGTCCACGCCGGAAACCACGCGCGATGGATTGGCAAAGCTGTTAATAAAGCCCGCGGTATTGCCCGTGCCGAAATTCGCCCATGTCGTTATACCGTCAGACGATACGAGCAGGCTCAAGGTTCCCGCGCTGGCGGATGACGCGGAGGTGTCCGAAACCGGGCCGCCAAGCAAAGCCGCCCGCGCATCGCTGCCGCTCAGCTTGGTCGTCCCGTCCGTATTGTAGATCGGCGCGATGATGGTCGGAGATGCGGGGTTGTAGTTTAGGAACTGAACCTGTCCTTGGCCAAAAATGGTCAGGCAGAGGGTGTTGATGAGGGCCAGGGCGAGCAGGTTCTTCATAGACTTGTTGGATTGATAAGAATTTAGCCTCTTCATAAACCGATTTATTGAATTGTTAGCGAATCTGCCTTTCACGCGCTCGCGGGTACTCACTGCCCGGCACTTCGCGCGCGTGCGAGAGAGAATTGGTTTTCAGCCAGCCCAGTCCATGTTGGGATAGTGACAGAGTCTGTTTGCAGTGTCAAGGGCAGTTGCCTGCTGAGTCGAGGGGTGGCGCATTGGAACGGTCCCTACTTCTGATTGCCGTCTGCAGGACTCGTTGGTAATGTCGTCCAAGAGGCTGTTTGCTCCGCGTGCCTGGCTGGAGCCGCCTCGATGACGAATCGCAACCAATGAATGCTGAATATCAGCCGGGTGGTGCTCGGGAAGAGAAGCGGCCGTTTCGGACCCGATTCCGCCCATTGCGAATGATGTGTCGCGGTGCCCTATTTCGCCTGCTCTATTCAGTCCTCCCGCTCTGTCTGTGCGTGATGGCCTGGGGCGCGCCCCAATCGGCCGAAGAGGCGGCCAGCGTCGTCGGCCATTGGCTGGCGGCAAATTCTGCGCCACTGGGTGAACACCTTGGCCAGCCAGTCGGCGCTCCAAGCCCCGTTCCAGGTTCCGGCGGTCAGACACTGTGCTATGTTGCGCAGCTTCAACCAGAGGGCTTTGTCGTCGTTTCAGCCGATGACAGCGTGGAGCCAATCATCGCCTTCAGTTCGAGGGGCCACTTTCAAGCTGGCCCGCTCAATCCCTTGTTTGCCCTGTTGAGCCGCGACCTGGCGCAGCGCCTGGCGGCTGTGCGGCGAGGCATCAAGGCCGGGCCGGTGGCCGCCGGTTCACCTCAAGCCAAGTGGCGTCTGCTGGAACAAGACGCCGCGCCTCGGAGACCCAGGGGCAAGGGAGTTGACACGATTGACAGCATCCGGGTGGCGCCTTTTGTCCAAAGCCAGTGGGGCCAGGAGACCGTTCCGGACGGATCGCCCCTGGGCGCGGCCTGCTACAACTATTACACCCCGCCCTACCAGGCCGGGTCATCGAGCAATTATCCCTGCGGCTGCAATCCGACTGCCTGGGGCCAGATCCTGCGCTACTTCCGGTATCCGACGCAGCCGGTGGGAACCAGCGCCTTTAACATCCAGGTCGATGGAGCGGGCGCCATACGCACGTTGCGAGGCGGCGACGGCCAGGGAGGGCCTTACGATTGGGGCCAAATGCCGCTGGTGCCGGGGCCG
>JBJKSV010000921.1:0-3879 GCA_046703605.1 Limisphaerales bacterium | reverse complement strand
CAAACCGCAGCTATCCGCACCCAAAATTTTCTCATCCCCGCCCGCCACTCCCTATTTCCGAGTTTCCGAAGTGGCCTGGCATTTGCCCGTTGTCAGCAGCGCCGGAAAACTTCATAGTAGGCCCACTATGTGGAAATGCCTCAACCAGTCGAGATGGATGCTACCGCAGCTTCAGCGCGCTGGCGTTCGGCCAGCCGTTTTCCGAGCCTTTCTCCTCGTCGCCTTGTCCATACCGGTTTCCTGCCAGTCGGCCATAAGCACCTGGATGCGCTGGGAACACACGTTGACGAGCACACGCCACTACGCCGATCCCAATTCAATTGAGCTGAAGGTCACCTACACGGGACCGAATCACCAAGTGATTCACGGCCTGGGCTTCTACAATGGCGGCAACCTTTTCAAGATCCGGTGTCTGTTCCCAGCACCGGGCCGATGGACTTGGACCACCACCTGCTCGGATACGAATGACGCCGGGCTGCACTGCCAAGCCGGGTTCATAGACATCCTCCCTTACTCCGGCTCGAACCCGCTCTACCGGCACGGCCTTTTGCGGGTCTCGAACAACCGCCGGTTCCTGACTTACGCGGACGGCACTCCATTCCTCTGGATAGGCGACACGCCCTGGGCCGCCCCAATGAACGCCCGCGTGGCGGACTGGAAGATCTACATCCGCGACAGGCGCGAGAAGCACTTCACCCTCCTGCAGATCTTCTGCGCGAGCCGCTGGGCCGGCGCCAAAGACGTGAACGGCGAGCCGCCCTTTTTGGACGAGGGACTGGCCCATCCCAACCCGGCTTACTGGAGCCAATATGAACAAAAGGTGCAACTGGCCAACGAACAGGGGTTGGTCGTGCTCATTGTGGGCCTAATGGAGCCGGTCAAACGCTACCCTGCTCCCGCCTCCGCACAGGCCTTTGCCCGCTATCTTGCCGCCCGCCTGATGGGCAACTTCGTCGTCTATTCGCCGAGTTTCGACAGTCCCTACCTCGACCTTGGCAACGCCGTGGGCAAAGCGATTCGCGAAGCCACAGCCCTGCATCTCATTACGCAGCATCCCACCGGCATGGATGCGCCCCAGCGCTACTACGACCAGCCGTACCTGGACTTCTCCGGGGTGCAGACCGGCGCAGGCTGGGGCGGCAAGCCGCTCAGCGCCGAAATCGCCGCCCGATGCGCTATCCAGTGCAGCTTGACGCTCTACAACCACAACCCACACAAGCCCGTCATCAACCTCGAATCGCGCTATGACAGCGCCTTCAACCAAAAGCAAATGCCCCGCCTGCCCCGAAGCTGCGGCTATTGGAGTTTCCTCTCTGGCTGCGCCGGATACAGCTACGGTTGCGCCGGCCTGTTTAATTGGGGATTGACCCGCCCCCAGGACGACCCGCAAGCCAGCGTTTGGGACTGGCGCTTTGCGATGAACCGCGCGACCTCGACAGACATGAAGCACATGTCGGACTTCTTTCACGGCCTGGACTGGTGGCGGTTGGAGCCGCAAGAGGGCTGGATTCTGAACCAGGCAAAGGACTGGACAAAACGGAAAGTGCTGGCGCGTTCCACCGCCGGTGATCTGGCGGTCGCTTATCTGCCGGACAACTCGGCCGTCACCCTCCAGATGACCGGCTTCCCGGCTGCCATGCGGTCGCGCTGGTTCAACCCCAAAACCGGCGAAGCTGTCGATGGCGAAGGCCCCGTCCCGCCTGTCGGAAACAAAACCTTTGCGCGGCCTGCCGGTTGGGAGGACGCGTTGCTCGTGCTACGCCAGGCGAAGTAGGCAATCATGTCATCCCTGTCGAAATCGTTAGATATACACCTCTCGGGCCAGGCGTGGCGAGTGGCGGTTGCCTCCGGGAGGCTTTCAGGTCAGCCCCTCCGGGAAATGCGTGGATTGCGGGCACGTGTGGGAGCCGCGCGCCAGCGGGATGGTTGTCGGCCTACGCACTGCCGTGGGAACGAATGAGCGCCCTTCGCACATTCAACGTCGAGGAGGGCATGCCCACCCTCGACGAGGCGCGGCGGTCGGTCGCCGCTGAAATCAAGAAAGCCAGACAGGATGGAGTCAAAGTCCTCAAGGTGATTCATGGCTATGGCTCTTCCGGCAAGGGCGGGGCGCTGTGCGTCGGACTGAGGAAATCATTTGGGCTGCGCAAGAAGGAAGGCGTCATCAAGGCATTCATCGCCGGTGAGAATTTTACGATCTTCAACGCCGCGGCTCTTGACCTGCTGGAGGCCGTGCCGGAATTGCGCGGCGACCCGGATTTGGGCGCCACCAACGAAGGGGTCACCATCCTCTGGCTGAAGTAAACCCTAGCCGCCGGATGAGGCGGCGCGAGAGCAAAAGCCAAACATGAAACTTGGGCGTCCTGGAACATCATGGATCGGAACCGCGTTGGCGGTGGCCGGGTCAGTTGCGCTGGCCTGCGCTCATGCAGGCGACGCTACCCCCCTGGTCGATCTCTCGCCGTCGGCCTTCACCATGCCGGAGGATATTCTGGCCGCGACCAACGGCATGTATGGCTGGAATTTCTGGCTGCTCCAGCCCGTGGTCGTGACCGGCGTTGGCTGGTACGACGATGGACGCGACGGGCTGCTCAATTCGCACGAGATCGGGCTGTGGACAGCGTCCTCCTTCATTTACACGGGCCTTGTCTTTTCGGCAACTGTCCCGGGCGGGACGGCGGCGCCGCTGGCGGGCAACTGGAGGAAAGTGGACTTCACTGTTTCGCTGGCGCTGGAGCCGGGTGACTACGTGCTCGGCGGGACTTACCGGGGCGGGTCCGACGATGTCGTGGCGTTTACGCAGGGGCTTACGGTCGATCCGAGGGTGTTCACCAGCCTGACGGACATACACAGTATAAGGCCATTCTACGCGTTCGGCGGAGGGTTCCGCCCCCCGGACCATGGAATTCTGGTGAGCGGCGCCGAGTTGGGCCCCACGCTTTTCGTCGAGCCGGTCCCGGAGACGTCTCCTTCCACGCTCTTCGCCCTGGGCCTGTGTGCCTGGTTGGGCGTGCGGGCGGCCCAGCGACGTTTCTATCCGAAGAAGTGGCCGAGGTTTTCCGACCTTGACCGCGGCCATAACTCATTGCCACTGGGATGATAGCTGTTTGGTGGGGGTTCTGCGCAAGTGAGGTATACCCGCAGCCTTTCGATGTGACGAACTCGGAGCGCCTTTTCTTCCGGCTTTGGGCGGCACCCTAAATGGCCCTCTGGCCGGGCCGCAATCGGGTGCCGCCGCCTTGGGGACCTGTTTTTGTTGCACCCGCTCTTCAGTCGCACAACCCACCCATTGCCTTGGCCGAATGAGACCCGCTTGGCCGCAGCTTCTCCAGGAGGAGATGCTGACGGGCCAGCCCTCGCCAAGTGCCCTTTGCGGACACCTCCGCGAATCGCCGCTGGGGGACAATTCTCGTCCAGGAAAAGGCTTGAAACGGCCCGAATAATTGCTTTTCTGGGCATGCGTAACCAACGTGAAGATGCGAACCCAGCCGAAAGGTTTCCAGATGACATCTTTGGCTGCGCTCTGCCTGTGGCTTGCGGGTGGAGCTCTGCCGTCCTCCGTGCTGTCGGCGGACAACCCTCCTCAATACCGGCAACGGGTCTGAAACAGAAGTGGCCGGGGCAAGCCGGGCCTCCAGCGTCACTTGTCCAGCCGCGTTATCCACGGCTTAGGCTGGATTGGTGGCAAGCATTGAGGGAATCATCGGCGGTTTTTACGTTTCGATTCCGGCCTTGGCCCTGCTTTTGGTCCCATGTCTTGTCGCATTTGGCGTTTGGCCGCTCCTCACGCGCTCGAGACTCTTGAAGCTGGAGAGCAATGGGAAGCCTTCGAGGCTTGCCGTTCCGTGGGAGAACCACCAGAGGTGAAGTGTACTCTGC
>JBJKSV010000920.1:0-10120 GCA_046703605.1 Limisphaerales bacterium | reverse complement strand
GGAAATCCGTTTCGGATGCCACATGTCGCGCATGTCAAGCGTGATGGAGGTCCCCAACACCGGGTTGGAGATCACCACCAGGCCAGAACCCTGAGTGCTCTTGAGGACGGTGCCGGAGGCAAAATCTCCGTTCTCGGCCGGAGCGGGGTTCATGCTTGTGGTGGACAAGACCTGGCTGAAAGGAGAAATGGTGAACTGAACCGTCTCGCCAGAATAGGTCGTGTAAGTATTGACCTGGTTGTTGCCGAACTGGAGATCTATCGACGGGTGATCTGCCAGGACGGCCTGGCGGAAGTCATCGAAGCTGATGGGATAGAAGGTGTTCAGGTGATACCAGGTGTCGTAGGCCTCGAGAAAACCGCTCTTGCCGCCGTTGCCGTTATCGACCGCGTAAATGGCCAGGTAGAAACCGGGGCTGCTTCCGGTGCTGCCCTCATTGACGAAGGTCCAGTTTCCGACGGTGACGTTGTTAGGGTTTGTCGTCACCCACGGCGGAAGGTAAATATCGTCCCCGCAGGCGAAATCGGGCGCGACGCCCATGTGAACGAACGATGGGTCTGTTGTGTATCCTCCCAATTGGATGGCGTCTGCCATCGAATGGCCAAACCCGGTCGGGATGAAACTTGTTGGCATAACCGCTCCGAGGTCGGTAGGGTCGCCGTTTTCCGCTTTGGTCACCAGGGAGCGAACCGTGTCGATGGGGATGATGGGCAGGAGTGCCGAGATCGCGCTGACGATAATATCGAAGGGCTTCTTGATGTCGGCCTTATAGCAGTAAGTGGTCGGACGCCCTCCGGCGGTGATCAGGTAGCTGGGCGAGCCGGCATAGAGCTCATCGGCGAATTGGTTGTTACCGGCTCCGTGATGCAGGTATTGATAGAAGCGGCGGTTCGCGCCGCTGACAAACAGGTCCAGAATCGAGGGCGGGACCCGGTAATCCGTGAGGCCGGCGTGCAGCATCTCAAAGGTGAAATTGGGAGGCACTTCTCCGCCAAAGGCGCCGGTGTTCCCGGCGAGGAGCGCATAAAAGGCGGTCTGTTGATCGGCTTCACCGCCATTATCATTGTCCAAGGGCAAGCCGAGAAAGCTGGTTCCGGGCAGCACCGGGCCAAAGTCCTTTAGCTCGTTGCGGCGCCGAAAGGGAGGGCCGCGGCGTAGGTCGCAGCTTGAGACGGCGACCTTGGCGGAGAGATAATCGAGCACCATTCGCGCGCCAAGCCTTATCCGGTCGTCGTAAGCGTAGGTGGCCAGGTTCTGCAGGGCGGCCATGTCCATATCCTGGTAGGGCCGGGCGTTGTATTCCTGGAAATCGCTCTTGAGCAAGCCCTGGAGCGCCGTGAGCAGCCAGTCGGTGACGTGGGAGGCGCCGCCATTGATATCGCCGTTGCGCAAGTTGTCGTAGTTGGGGTCCTGGGTGCGCTGATACAGGAGTTGGTTGGCCAGGTATCGCGCCGTCTCAATACCCAACAGGTGGTTCTCGGTTTCGGGAATATCGATCACGTCCGGGATGTGCATGTATTCCGACCAGGTTGTGGCCATCCCCCCAACTGCCGAACGCCCGGACGGCGTGCCGGCGCGCGTCGCTCCGGCCATGAGGTTGTTGATAATGTGGTCACTAAGAGCGGGGGGCATTGCGGCGTAATATCGGTAGATGAGCGGAATGTAGAAATTGAAGCAGAAATCGTAGTCGTCGTGGGAGTCGTTGTGAGTGTCCGTGCCTTCCTCGCCGGGCGAATGGGCCAGGATGGCAGCGAAGGTATTGGTGCGGTGGGTGCTTTGCGGGTCGTCGTTGAAGTACTCAGGGTAGGCCCACATCGCCAGCAGTGGAACATGGTAATCCTCCCCGTTGTCGTTGTTATCGGTGGGAAGCGCTGCGGAGGCAGCCTGGCGGATGGCTGCGGCGGTGCGCAGGTCGAGTTTCTGTTGGGCATCCGCAACACTGGTTGCGGGCGGGACGTTCACGATGTTGATCGCGCCGTCGGCGAGGGGCGGGTAATTGGCTGGGCTTTGCGGGACCGGCGGAGCATAATTGTAGAGCGGCGCAAGCGGATAGGGGTTGGCTGATAGCACCGGAGGCGTGAACCAGATCGCGCATGCAACGGTGACGGCGAGTTTGGGGGTCGATCTCGTTTTCATGTTGGTCTTGATTCTGGCATTGGCTTGGCTGACGGGCTGGCCTTGGCAGCCGCTCCGCATCTTTCACTGCAGGCTGACCAGGACCAGCACCAAGCCTTTGCCCTGTTTCAAGCTGCTCATCGCCTTGCCGAGGATTGCCCCCTGTGCCCGGGCGTGGTCGGTCACCTTCATTGCGCGGCCTGGGGTGCCGGAGGTCGTCAACAGGTCGCCTGGGCTGATCGGGCCGTAGGCCGCGTCGGCCAGCGCATAGACGCGTCCACTCAGAGCTACGTTCTGGTCCCCATTCATGAGGTCGTCCTGGTGAAGCGCAATTCCTGGATGGATGCCGTTGGCGCCACTGACGATGCCGGCCACGCGGGTGTCATAGGGACGGTCGCTGAGCATGAGTTGTCCTGGGTGTTGGTCGTCGATGACGACGACCGATCCCTTTCGAATGCCGTGGGATCCGACCTTGAACGGCTCGGCGAGGTCGGCGCCGCCGGTAATCGTCAGCACCTTGACCGTCGTGACGCCATTGTTACCCACGGTCAGATACGGGGTGCGAGTGCCATCCACATTGTAACCCGCCACCTCGTATTGGCGATAACCCACGTCCGGTCCCGCAATGCCGTTGACCAGGGCGGTGTATTCCATGAATAAACCCCAGCGACCATGCCCCGCTTTGTTGCCGGCGGTGCTCGCAAAGGGGTCCCAGCCGCGGGTAATGATCGGGTCATCGTTCGCTTCGAGGCCAATGCCCCACGGGCTGGTGATGTGCATGCCTCCCGAAGAATAGACATTGAACGTGTTAGCCCCGTTGTCGAGGAGTGGAGAGGAAGATCCCGACCCCCAGACAAACGACCCGTCGCTGCTTGCCTGCGCCTCGTGGCCAGCCGCGAAACTGTAGGCGCCAGTCGCGCTGTTCATCGCCCCGCCAGGCACAACCGCCAGGTTGCCCGCCGTGTTCCCATAGCCTCCACCCACCGTCCCACAGTGTCCTGTCACCGTGTTCGGGTAAGAATAGGAGCGAAAGCCGACGATGCCGCCTTCCCCTCCGCCGGAGACGGTGGCGCCAAGGACGCCTGAGGAGATCGTATTCCCCCACCAACCGGCGAGGATATTCATTGAGGACGCGCTGCCGGAACCGCCGATTACGCCACCACTCGAGGCGAATTGGAGTTGGAATCCAGGCTCCCCCTTGGCGCGCAACGTCAATGGCTGGTCATCGGTTGTGCCCAGGAAATCCGTTGAAGGAACCGTTCCGGCGTTTCCCGTCAGGCTCCAGCCCGACCCCCCGCCTCCAGAGAGAGTGGTCCATGTGAGGCCCGTGCCATCGAAGGAGAGCACCTGGCCGGCAACCGGCGCGGCGGTCGTGTTCAACTGGCTCTGCGACACCGCGCTCGTGGCCAGAGTATTGGCCTGCAGGGCGCTGCCGGCGGTGGCGCTGTAGAGCGAGTAGGGCACGGGCAGCAACTGCTGTCGGGGACTCAGGACGGTATAATTGGCGGTGTAGGGCGGGCCAAGGACGGAGACCTCCAGCCAGCGGTCCGCGCCGGTGAACGCGTTTGCTCCAAAATCCAGTTGAACGCTAAACCACCCATTGTTCACCGGCACCTTGGAGAAGGAGTAGGCGCCGCCGATTTGGCTGCCGCCAGTTTGCTGAGTGAACAATGTGAAAGTCATGTTGTAAGCGTCGTTGGCTGGGGCGCCGCTCACGAGCAATTGCCCCTGGTAAGTGAATGCCGTGCTCTGGGCCAAAAGCGCCGGGAGTGAGCCGTTGAATCCCGCCAGAGAGGCGAGCGCAAATAATGTGAGTCGTGCAGGAGTTTTCATATACGTCTCGATTTGGATTCCAAAGGGGTTCAAGGGTGCGAAAGCCGGTAGAATGTGTTTCGGGCAGCGGGGGCGATGATCACGAATTTGTTGGTGCCGTTGTCGTTGAGCGTTTCGGTGGAGGGTATCCAGTTCGTGTTGGCCAGACTTGCGCTCTGCAGCAAGTTCCACCCCGGCGAGACTGAGGGCCAGGCAAGGATGGCGGTATTGGTGCTGGTCAGGGAGATGCTCAGGGACGGCGCCAGAATGGGTGGGGCGGGAGGATTTATCAACAGGCCTCCGGCAAGGGAATAAACGCCGCCATTCATGGCGCCGCCCGCGTCCGGTCTGCCTATGGCGCCGTTGAGGGAATAGACGCCGTCGGCGCTCATGCCGCCTCCGCTGTTAACCGCCTGCCACTGTATCGAATAGGCCTGGGCCAGGGCACTGGTTCCCAGCAATAGCTCCAGGCAGCAACAACCGGCCCAAAGGGCACCACCAAATCGTGTTTTCATAACTCTAGATGCAGCCACAACTTGAGCCCTGGCCCAAAACAGCGTGCCGGTCCGTTACACCGCGCCGTGCGAGCGCCAGCCGCACAAGTGATTCTGAATATATAAACAAGCTTTTCTAAAAAAGGATACAGGCCCCTCCCCGGCAGCACTGCCGTTGAATGAAGGAAGATTCCCCGTCTCTTGCTCTTGATCGTGCTCTTGCTCTTCATCTCTAAGTTGCTCCGGAGGAGCAAGAGCATGAGCAAGAGCGCGATGGCGTGGCTCTTTTGCCTGATTCAATGGCAGTGCTGTCCGGCGGGTGGCAGCCATTTTCGCGATCGAGGCCAAGGGTTGCCGGCAGCCGGGCTATAGAGCGATCGAGCGAGGGGCGCTATCTGCCGACGCAGGCCCCCAAAGGAGGCGCGGAGAAGAGTTTGACGTTATCGCCCATGGTGGTAAAAGCCAGTGTCTGGCCGTCAGGCGCGAATCGGATATGCCAGCCCGCGTCGGGGATGTTAAAGGTGAGCACTTCGCGCAGGGTGGGCAGGTGCCATAGTTTGACTACCTGCCCTTGCTCGATGGAGGCGAGAATGCGGTTGTGAGGAGAGAACGCGACGTCGGTCGCCTCCTGCATGTGGCCCGTGAGGGTGGCCGTTTCCCGTCCGGTCGCCGTGTCCCAGAGTTTTATCGTTCCGTCCACACTGGCGGTTGCCAGCAGCCGGCCGTCCGAGGAAAAGGCGACATCACTGGCAAAGTCCCGGTGCCCGCGAAGGATCTTTTCGGAGCGCAATTCCGTGTCAAATAAATGAACCACCTTCTCGCGTTCGACGCTCACGGCGATCCAGCGTCCGTCCGGGCTGACGCGCGCCGTTCGGATGGGCGGCATCGGTCCCCGGAAGGAAACAGACAATTGGCCGTTGTCCGTGCGCCAGAGGCCCGCTATGCCGTTAGTTTGCTCGCCAAAGCACACGCTGCCGCCCGCGGCCAACTCAGCGAACAAAAAGCCCTCGTTGGTCACCGAGGCAGCCAGCGGCATCTGCCTCAACAATTTTCGGGCCGGAATCGACCAGGTCTGGAGAGCGGGCCTGTGCAGGGCGACGCAGAAGAGGTTCCGATCAGCCGCGGAGAATCCGACGGGAGAACAATTGGTGAGCACGTCGCACAGAAGACGCTGGGCGAGATCAATGAACGACGCCCCCCAGATGTCGTGCTGGATTCGGGCCACCGCCATCCAGCGTCCATCCGGGCTGAACACCGGTCTGAACCCGTTCTCACAGGCGAAAGAGACATTGCCCTCCGGGGAAGCCGCATCCCACAGCATGACATTCTGATCCTTGCCGCCAGTGGCGAGAGTGTGGCCGTCGGGACTGAAGGCCACGCACCACACCTCACTGGCGTGCCCCCGCAATACGCTTAGGGGCTTCATCGTTTTGGCATCCCAGAGCCGAACCGTCTGGTCGGAGGCGCAGGTGGCCAACAGTTGGCCATTGGGGGAGAAGGCCGCCCCCCACGGGTTGAGGGTGTGCTCGCGAAGATGAACCGGGGGGCTATTGCTCTCCAGATTCCAGACCAACACATCTCTGGTCCATCCCATCTCAACCAGCGTTTCGCCGTCGGGCGAAAACGCCAGGTGCCAGGGTGTCTTGGCCGTTGGCATCGAGCGGATGCAACGCGCGGTCCGCAGATCCCAAAGGCTGACGCCTCGGTCCGCCCCACCAACGGCCAGCAGCCGGCCATCGGGTGAAAAGGCCAGCGCGCGCCCCTTCTGGGGAATGTGGAGCACCTTTGCGCCGGTCTGCCAGTTCCAAACCTCGATCGTCGCCGCGTGTTCCCACCACATGGCGCTCGACTCCGTGGACGCCACCAAAGGCTTAGCCGGCGAGAGCGCCGCAAGCCGGCCCGGGAAGGCGCGCGCGACAGTGTTCGACGAGAGGTCCCAGAACCGCACATGATCCCCGGAATCCGAAGTCATGAGCCACCTTCCTTGCCGGGCAAATCCCACGCACCACACCGGGCCGTCATGCCGGAAGGTCGCCAGCAGGCGCCGCCGGGCAACGTCCCAGAGTTTCACCGTTTGGTCCTGGCTGCCGGTGGCCAGCACCGAGCCGTTCGGCGAGAATGCGGCGCAGGTCACGATCCAAGTGTGCCCTGAGAGCGTGGCGATCTCATCGCCCTTGGTCCGCGTCCACAACAGCCGCCAGTCGAAGCCGCGCAGGTCCTTCTCGCCGGCCCGCGGGCGATGCTCCTGGAGGAGGCGCCGAGCCAGGCCCAGGTCACCCCTCTGGAGCGCGAGCCCGGCCGCGCTCATATCCGCGGCGTACAATTTGAGACGCGCCTCCTCTGAGATCGTGTCGGCCTGCCGCCGTTCGCGAGCCTCGTCCGCGGCCAGGCTCTCCGCAAGCCGCCATTCTCGCACGATGCCCGTGACGCCCAGAACCACCGCCAGCCCCAGGGCAGCCAAGGCCGGATGCCGCTTGCACCAGAGAAAGGCCTTTTCGACCACGGAAACTGGACGGGCCGTGATCGGTCTGCCGTTGAGGAAACGTTCCAGGTCCGCGGCCAGTTCGGCGGCGGCGGCGTATCGGCGTTTCGGCTCTTTGGCGAGGCATTTGAGACAAATCGTTTCCAGGTTCCGAGGCACCGCCGGATTGAGCAGACGCAGCGGCACAGGTTCCGCCTTCACCACCTGGTCGATCACCTGCGTGAGTGTTTGCCCCACAAAAGGCGGACGTCCGCCCACCAAATGATAAAGAACCGCCCCCAAGGCGTACACGTCGCTGGCGGTCGTAATAGGTCCAAATTGGGGATCGGCCTGCTCTGGCGGGATGTAGTTGGGGGAGCCCAAGACCTGGCCGGTCAAGGTCAGGTCCGTCGATGCCTTGAGGTGCTTGGCCAGGCCGAAGTCCGTCACGCGGGGTTGGTCCTGCGAGTCGATAAGAATGTTGGAAGGTTTGAGGTCGCGGTGCAGAATGCCCCTTTGATGCGCAAACTCGATGGCTTCGGCGATTGTCTTGAGATAGCGCGCGGCGGTCTCCACCGCGAGAGGTCTGTCACGGACAAGGGCGGCCAGGCTCTGGCCTTCAACGAAATCCATCGAGAAGAACTGACAGCCATCCTGTTCACCAACCTCGTGGATGGCGACAATGTTCGGATGCTGCAACTCGGCGGCCGCTTCTGCTTCGGCGCGAAACCGCTTCACGAACGACGGTTGGGCGAAGGGGCCGTGAAGGATCATCTTTACTGCCACGACCCGGTTCAAGGAAATCTGACGGGCGCGGTAAACCACCCCCATGCCGCCCCTGGCAATCTCCTGGAGAAGCTCGTATTCGCCAAAGAGGCGGGGCAGGTCCGAAACTGCCGAGGACTCCTCCGCCATATCAAGGCCCAGAGCCAGCAGGCACTGCGGACAATTCCCACCGGGGGCATCGCCAGGAAGCGATGCGCCGCACCGGACGCACAGTCTTGCGTTCGGATCGTTTATTGGGCCCTCAATGCTCAAACGGTCTGGATCAATCTTACGCGAAATTCCGAAAAGGATACGCGTTGGCTGCTCATGGCCCCAGCGCCTCGCGCAGGCACCGGATTTCCTCGTCCACCGCTTCCGGGCTGGACACCGTCCGGGCTACCTCGGTGCGCAGAAGCTCGCCGTATCGTCGTCGAAGCCGGTGCAGCGCAATCTTCACCGCTCCCAGGCTCAATTCGAGCTCCCGTGCTATGTCCGCGAGCGTGCGTTCGGTTCTCTCCCCGGCCAAGGCGGGCTTGAGTTCCTCAAAAAGCCTGCTCTTGCCCGCCGCGGCGCATTCGGTGGCCAGACCGGACATGGTCAATTCCAAAACCGTCATCGCCCAGCGGCGGTCGAGGATCTTCTCCGCGGTCAGACTATCCACAAGTCCGGCCAAATATCCCCGCTCGGCGGCTTGGTCGTCCAATGACATTATGCTTTGGCCGCCTCCGCGCTTTTGGCGTTGCGACCGGCTCCACTCGTTGGCCAGGAAACGCTCCATCGCGGTGAGCAGGAAAGTGCGGAACTTGCCCTTGGCCGGCTCAACCGAACGCAGGTAATTCTTTTCCAGGAGACGCGCGAAAAACTGTTGGGTCAAGTCACTGGCGTCTTCCGGGGTATGGCCCCGCCGCCGGACATAAGCGTAGAGGGGTGGCCAATAGGCTTGGCAGAGTTGCTCCAGGGCCATCGACGACTCGGGAGTCTCCGCCTGCCTGGCTGCCAGGATCACACTCCAGTGCGTCGTACAAAAGGCGCCTGAGATTCCCGGCGTTAATGCGTTGCTTGAGGTCTGGCGCATCTTCAATGCCGAAACAGTCCGCCCCGTGGCTCTGTTGCGCAAGAGAATTGAATGCCTGGACATTCAGGCCGGCAAGACGCGACTCAATACAGACGCACCGGCGCCGGCCCAAAATAGTAATCGCCCATAGAAGGATTCATGTGCCCTTCACCTCCTGTTAAGGTCGGGTGGGTCAGGATGCTCGCGCGAGAAGTGAAAGAACTGAACTGAAACCTTGCTTAGGACTGCCGAGAGGGTCGGTGGCGTCTCGAAAAGTTGAAACTTTGAGAGGCTGTTCAGTGTTTGAATCAAGAGCACCGACAAGAGTGACTCGAAACGAGAGAATCGAGCAGGAGAGAAAGGAACAGGATTTATGCCAGTTGTTGCAAGATTTTGTGGGATTGTAATCCGGTTATTGTGCTTGGGCACGTTGGGAATGCGCTTACACGCCTTCCATGGAGACGGGGAAATGGTCCTGGATTTAAGGAGCCTGCGCGTCCTTCAGGAGGAGGTGTCAGAACCCGTGAAGCGGATGGTGCTGGACTGGGCCAAGGCGCATCAAGGCGAGATCATGGCGGGGCGGTTCTCCGTGTTGTCGTCCGCTACCTCTGCCGCCTACGGGAGCGCCAGCGCCAGCGTCGCATAAGCGGCACGGCAGCGCGGCGGGCCGTGATTCCCCGAGGCAAAGGTGGGGTAGTGGAGCAGTGGATGCGCGCCGATGGGCAGTTTGCGGCGAACTGAACAGCTTCTGACCGCGCCCCTTTTTCCGCTTGTCACCGCGCCGCCAATCTGAGACCTAAGTCTCAATGAAAGCACGCATTCTTTTGCCGGCCCTTGCCTTTCTCGGTTGCGCAGCGGGCTTATTTGCCGCGCAAGACACGTTTGTGGTGGCCAACGATGTGTCCTGTAATTCCCTCGGCACAAACGAGAACAACTCCATGCCGCTGGGCAACGGGGACATCGCCCTGAACGCCTGGACGGAGCAGGACGGCGACATTGTCCTGCTGCTCGCCAAATCTGATGCCTGGAGCGAGAACGGCCAGTTGCTCAAGCTGGGCCGAGTGCGGGTCCGGCTCACGCCCAATCCCTTTGTTTCCGCGGCTGCCTACCGGCAGACTCTGCGGCTGGAAAGCGGCCAGATTGAGATCCAAACGGCCCAGGCAACCGCCCGCATCTGGGTCGATGCCAACCACCCGGTTGCGCATGTCGAGGTGCAGTCCGAGCAACCGCTTCGCATGGAGGCGCAGGTGGAATTGTGGCGCCTAAAGAGGTACCATCTCGACCAGCAGGCGGTTCAAAGGGCCGGCCTTTTCGAATGGGGCAGCGATCCAGACGGATTGACTTTCGAGCCGGACACAGTTTTGCCTGCGCACGACGGGCGCCTCGCATGGTGCCACTTCAATTCGAGCAGCATATACC
>JBJKSV010000919.1:0-5855 GCA_046703605.1 Limisphaerales bacterium | reverse complement strand
CCCCCCCTGACAGGATTGTGGAAAGGATCGCAGAGCTTGCGAAGGCGTGTACCCGGCTCTATCGGGTTAGGCTCCGGCCCTGCCCCGCCACTACCGCAGCCGGTGTTGAGACCACTTTGCCAGTAATCAGATTGAGCGTCAGCGCATTGTCCGCCGGGGCCGGATCGTGGAGCCACGTGTTCAAGGTATTCACCAGGCGCCGCGAACCCACATCGCTCGCGCTTCGCAGTTGGGCGATGATGCTTTGCGTCTCAGGCGAGAGCGCCTCCTCCGCCTCATCACCCTGGTAGAGGGCTACCGCCGCCTCGGCAAGAGCGGGTGCCACGACCTGCGCGCGCGAACTCGAGAGATTGTATGGCGAATGCGTGGCTATGTAGATCATGGTGCTAATCAACCCGGCGCGCACGAAGTTCGAGGCATAGGTTGGGAACGAGACACCGCCAAGATCGAAATCGATATGGGTGACGGGATGGCTCGCGATGGCCAGGTTGCCGTTGGTTTCCAGAGTCAAGAGCCGGTAGGCGCAGGGGAACGTGACCAGCGAGCCGGTTTCAATGTCCAGCAACGTGCCCGAGTCGAAGTTGGTCTGCACGATATCCTGCGCGTGGAAGTGACCCGTAAACACCACTTCCATCCCGTAACCGGCGAACCGTTGCGCCACCGCCCGGTAATTGTCCAACACGAAGTCCGAAAACATGGCCTTCTGTCCAAGAAAGTGCTCCAGGATGCCGTGATGCATCATCCCCAGAACCAACTTGCCCTGCGCCCGCGCCGCGGCCAGTTGGTTGGTGATCCAGCCCAATTCGGCGGCGCTAAAGCTGCCGCCCGTCAAATGCGGGTGGCAGGCGTCCATGGACAGGATCCACAGGCCCGGCACCGGCTCGCTCACGTAGGAGAGAGACCCCGGATCGCGCGCCAGGGCGTCGCCGTAGCCGAAATCCGTGTACATCTCGGCGAATTGCTTAGCCAGGACTGTCAGCACGGGCGTGGTCTGGGTGCCATTGTAGGCCTTGGAGTCACTGTTCAGGATGTCATGGTTGCCCGGACAGACGAACACCTTGGCGCCGGCGGCCTTGAGTTGGTAGAGGTAATTCGTCATCGCCTCATGGCATACCATCTCGCCGTCCTTGGTCAGATCGCCGGGCAGGAGAACGATGTCGGGCTTGGCCAGCTTCAGTTCCGCTATCACCTCTTCGAGAATGGCCTGGCTCTGCACCAGCAGCTTGGGGTCATTCGCCAGATAGGATTGAAAGGCCGGCCCGTCCTTGATTAACAAACTCGGTGCGAAGTAGTGCGCATCGCTGACAACGGCAATCTTGAGCCGCGGGAAGCGCCCTTGGACATTTGCGCGCAGCCGATAGAGCATGCCCGCCGAGGACATCGGCACCTCCAGCGTGTAAGACCCGTTGGTGGCGGGAACAGTCGCCAATGCAGTCCAAACCGGCTGCGTCCCACCGGCGCACGGCGCGCACTCCACCGTGTAGGATGTGGCCTGGACAAAAGCCGAGGACACGTCGTCCCATTTCAACTGGCCTTCAGGGCTCAACTTGCCAATGAGCCGGGGTTGTTGCGCTAGCACGTTGACCGGCGCGAGGTGCCCCGCCAACAAGAGCGCGAGGGCGAGGGCCGACGCGCACGAACTCAGCAGCGAACGGCCAAGCCCCTGGTGAGGGTGTGTCTTCATGATATTGAACCTTTCTTTGATCTGAACCTTCTGTTGCGGTTGCCCGACACCGTAGCGGCATCAAAAATCCCGTACTGGAAATAAGGGCCGTCGCTGATTCGTTGGGGATGAGAAGGATCCGCAATGTCGATTACCTGCAATCATACGCTGATGCTTTCATCCTGTACAGAGGAGAATCCGGGAAATGGGTTCGCGAAATTTTAAGGAAGGCCAAGGATGACGGTGCAGCTCCGACATGGCGCCGGCGTGCTGCCAGGGCCTCGCAGGTCGGCGGCGAAGTGCCGGGCCCATGGCTCTGGCAGTGGCCAGCCCCCCGGGTACGGCATCAAGGCGCCTGCTGGAGTCGGATGAACTTCATCGGGTCGCCCGCAGGCAGGGTTATGGACTGCATTCCAGGGAGTTCGTTATCCTGCACCTTCAGCCAGGGCCCTCGGAGGGTTGGTGCCGCTTCGACTGAGTAGTTCATGCCGGTGTCCGGCCACGAGACCCGCACGGCGCGCTCGATGGCGACCTGCGGCACCTCGTAGGTGCGCAGTTCCAGGTTGTCGAACGTGGCAAACGCCGTCACTGGCGCAACATCGGACTCCTGACCGACGAAAATCACGGGAGCCGACCCGCTGGTATAGGGTGCGCCAGTCGGATCCGTTGTGAGACCCTGCCAGGCCCGACCGCCCGTCAATTCCGCCAGTTGGCTCGCGGACAGGGTTGGATCGGAGGCCGGCGTATCGGTTGCAACGACCTGAGCAATGAGCGCATCGTTATCTTTGTTCAGCACCTTGCCTACCAGAACGACGTTCTTTCGCACAGGAGTCAGGGCTACGCTCAAGACGATGTTGGTATCTTTGATCGGCGCCTGAACCCCGCGGAGAAAGGCCACGCTGGCCCCTTCTTCCTTTGCTATGGCGATATAGTTGCGCCCAACGACTACGCCGTAGGCCTGGCCACTGTCACTCGTGTGCCAGAGCTCTAAGACGACCATACTGGCTGTCTGGCTGAGAGCGACCACGTCCACCCGTAATTCAACAGTCTGTCCGGCCGACACGGCCCAGTCATAATGGGGATTGCCCCATGCGACTGAATCTGCCATCCTTGGAGTAGTTGAGGGCCACGTTCCACCGATCGTCAACTCCTGATTGGTTTCGCTGGCGAAAAAAGTGCCTGTGTCTTGTCCGTAGGGCCCAACGGCATAGCGCGTCCAGGTAAACTGGTTGTCGGCAAAGTCATCCACCACGACGCGAGTTTCAGCCGGCGCCGGGGAGATCGTCCCGGAAACAAGATAGGGGTCGGCTGGGCCTCCGGGCGCCTCGCGCGTCGCCGTTGCGCTCAGCCGGAGGCTCTCGATGCTTCCGCCCATGCCATAGCCGGTCATGCTATACTGTGATCTGCCGTCCGCCTGCGTCACGCCGTTGTAGGAGATGGTCCACACGCCGCCGGAAGGCGTGAAATTCGTGCCGCTGGCGTCCCACGTGCCGACTTCGGCATAAGCAGGCCCGGCGAAGATGGCGGTGCCATCAGGCTGATACGCCACGTCCATCCAGGCCACTAACCGGCCCGTTACGCGCGCGTCGTCAGAGAGAAGATGCATCACATGGGAGTTGCCCTTGAGAAAGACCTGACCGGAACTGTTGGTGCAAGTGATGCCGGGCACGGGCACTGCACTGAGCCAACCGGTGCAAGTGAAGCTGGTATCGGCACGTATCGGGAGCGCCGCCAGCAACAGCGCGAAGCCGAGGGCCGTCGCGGCGTAACCTCTCGCTGAACGGCCAAGCCGTTTGTGGAGTCGTGTTTTCATATATTGAGTTCCTCGTTGTTTGTTCTCGCACCGCCAAAATTCGGCGGTCATACGACTAATCTGTTCAAAGCCGCTCCGGCTGAGACCGGGATGGCCCGGTCTCGTGCGCCAACTCGGCCTCCACTCAGTACAGAGGAAAATCCGGCAAACAGATTCGGAAAAACTCTGTGCGGACCGTTTCCCCGCCGGCCGCATGGGCAAGAATGATCACGCCTTGGGAGCAGCGAGCCAACACGGCCACTGACAAAGTGCATGCCGAGGAATTGTAGGAGACTCCTTACGTCGTCTCCTACAATGGTTTATGTGGACTTTGTCACTGGCCGTGGCGAGCCAACCGAGCCCCGTGCTATTGGCTTGCCGTAGCCAGCGCGGTGGCGTACCTTGCGCTATGATCATCGTCAGATTTCCAGACCAGGCGGCAAAGAGGAAGGCGCTCGAATTCCTGATTGGCCGTTACAACGGTCACACATGGGCGACGGGAGAGATGGCCGTTCGCGAGGAGGCCCTGGGGCCGATGGTTCGCGCCGGGATTCCGTTTACGGTCGAAGGCCCCGGTACCGATGAGCGCATACTGTCGCTTCGAAGTGCTCTTGCCGTTGCGGTTTGAGGACGGGACAGCCGTGCCCGAGACGCTTCTATTTTCGCGTGGAGTGGTCCTGAAGCCAGAAGAGATCTGGATTGTTGGGCGAAGCGGTGCCCGAGGGGTAGCCTGAGCCGGACGGGGTCAGCGTTGGGGGAGTCGTGCGGGCATCGTGCCACTTCCTCAGCTCGGTGTGGCCGTCGGCAAAAGAGAAACTGCCGCCGTGGTCGTGGTATTGGCCGGGATAGTCGTAGAAGGACAGCGCCGCGGGATGGGCCGGATAGCCGTCCATGGACAGGTAAAAGACGCTCTCGCTCAGGGTTTCAGGGCGTTCATCCAGAAAGACCAGAGTTCGGGCCGGGCCTGGATTGACCATCTCCCCCAGCTTGTGGAAGACATTGAAGCTGGAGAAGTTGAGCCAAGGCACCCCGCCGCAGGCCGGGTCTGAGGGGCCGCCGACCGGCGGGCTGATGCTGTAACTGCGCACGCGCGGCACGGATCCACCCTGGCGGTCAATCCCCATCGTCCTGTCCGCGGGACAACGCCAGAGAGCGGCGGCGTTGGCGCCGCAGTACCACAACGGGCTTTTCATTACGTGCAGCGTCACGTCCCAGTTGGCCGGTTTGCGTGGATTTGTCAGATCCAGCCAGCCCTTGACCCACACGTACGGCGAATCGGGTCCGCCGTGAGTACCGCAGTTGTGGCAGTAAGGAAGGCGGTCGTTGGAGTCGTCGGCGTAGAGGCGCCAGGCCAGGGTAAGCTGCCGGAGGTTGTTCTGACAGCCGGCGGCCTGAGCGCGGCTTTTGGCCAGGCTCAATGCCGGCAGCAGCATTGCGGCAAGGATGGCGATAATGGCGATGACCACCAACAGCTCGATTATGGTAAAAGCCAAGCGAGAGAATCTTATTGTCTTCATAGCTAGCTATTCTACGGTGAGGGCCACCAGGAACGGGGCGCAGCGAGTCAGTTTCGATACGTAATCGATGCGGATGACCTCCCATTCGGGGTGGGGATTGATGAACGTGGCCTGATAGAGCCGCGGGCGCCGATCGGCGGGGCTGACGGAGGGGTCCGCGCCGCAGGCCAGCCGGGCCTTCGGACAGTCTGACTTGGGGTCGTTCTCGGCCGACTCGTCCCGCAGGTACTCACCATAGTGTATAGGGAGCTCCGCAGTTTGGCCATTCGCGTAATGGAGAACAAAGGCGCCAATTTCTCGTCCCTGCCGCTCGAACCAGGCTGTTCCGTGGAGGGCATGGAGACGCTCGAATGCTCGCTGCACGGGGAGGGTTACGGAATCGGGAAACACTTCCGAGTCGGGGGCCAAACCTCGCAATTGAACGATGCCCCGAACGTCGAAAAGGACCCCATCGAAGGTGTGCAAGCCCGGCGCCAGCTCCGCCAGGCTGCGGTCCACGTCCCCAATCTCCTCGATGGCCTGCCACGATTCGTTCAGCGCCACATTGTAGGCGGCGCTCAAGTCGAGTTGGTTGGAAGTGGCCTCGCTCGGGCGGGGTGGGATCGCGAAGAGGGGTTGAGTCTTGATGCCGGCGGGCGGGAGGTTCATGTCCCCATAAGAGTGGCGGTAGAGGTGGAATGCATGGGCCCAGGGCCGACTGCGAGCCTTTGCTGCTTTCTGGCTGGAAATGAGATGCCTCCAGAACTGCCGCTTGAACTGCTCCAGGCGGACGGCGAAGGTCACATTAGTATCGCCGGGGTAATCGCTCGAACGCCAGGGGAAAGCCGTCCAGACGCGCGCGGTGTTGTCGGCGCTGGTGGTTACCAATCGCCGTCCTCCGGGG
>JBJKSV010000918.1:0-14362 GCA_046703605.1 Limisphaerales bacterium | reverse complement strand
AAAGCCCAAAGCGGGCTCGCCGCCGCCCCCCGCTCCACTCAGGACCTGGGCAGTTACGCGAGTCATTGGGCGGTCGCCGCTCGGCGCTGTTGCTCGGCCTCCTTCTCTTGGCCGGACCCTTTCAGCCCGCCCGCGCTCGAGAGCCTCGAATCGTCAATATCTACAATTTCGTCCGCAATTCGGATTTTCGCGTCCCCAACTCGGAAGCCGTGCTGTTCGACGCGACCCGGCACCAAATCCAGTTGCTCAAGAAGGCCGGTCTGTCGGCAACCTGGGCGTTGCAATACGATGCCTTGATCAATCCCCGCTACCAGAAGCTGTTCAAGGAGCAATTAGGCACCAATGACGAAATCGCGGGGTGGCTGGAGATTCCTAAACCTCTGGCCGAAAAGGCCGGAGTGAAGTGGCGTGGGGCCCATGACTGGGACCCGGCTGCCGACGTCGGTTTTTCTCCGGGTTACACGCCGGTGGAACGGCGCAAATTGGTGGATGCCTATATGACCGAATTCAAAGCGGTCTTTGGGTATTACCCGCGAACCGTCGGCTCGTGGTTCATTGATGAAGTCACCTTGGAATATTTGGCCAGTCATTACGGCATTGTGGCTTCGTGCAACTGCAAAGACCAAATCGGCACGGACGGCTATACGGTCTGGGGTGGCTACTGGAACCAGGCCTATTATCCAAGCCGTCTCAATGCCTACATGCCAGCCCAAACCAAGGCGGCTCAGATCCCAGTGCCGGTTTTTCGCATGCTCGGCAGCGACCCGATCTATCAATATGGCAACTCGCGCGGGATGTTCACCATGGAACCGGTCTATTCCGCGGCCGGGGGTTCGGCGGACTTTGTGCGGTCTTTCATGGACAATCTGATTGAAGGCCCCTCGCTTGCCTTCGCCTACGTCCAGGTCGGACAGGAGAACTCCTTTGGCTGGAAGGCGATGAGGAAGGGCCTGACCATGCAGGTGGCTCTGCTGGCCAAACTGGCCAAAGCCGGTGAGATTCAGGTCGAGACACTGGCGCAGGCAGGCCGATGGTTCCGCAGCCACTACTCGATGACCCCGCCCACTTCCGTCGTCTTCCTTCATGACTGGAGACATCAAAACCGCAAATCCGTCTGGTACGACAGCCGCTATTACCGCCTGAATGTGCTCTGGGAGGATGGCCGGTTCTTCATCCGCGACCTCCATCGCTTCGACCAGAACGTTGTCTCACCGACGCATTCCACTCCGCTCAGGACTACCTCGCTGGCTTATGAGACCCTGCCCGTGATGGATGGGGCGATGTGGTCAAGACCTGGCGGCAAACGCGCCGGCATCTGGCCGGTCTTGCTCTCGGCCGACGGCAAAACATCGCCCATGACCCCGGACGGTCCTCCAGCCGTCAAGGAATTGAACCGAACCGATTTGAGCATTACGCAACCCCTCCAAGGAGGGGGAACTTTCACCATGATTTGCCGTGAAAGCAAAGTCGAATGCACCGGCGTGAACGCGGACAAACAACCCTTGCGCTGGGCCTGGGACCTGGCCGGAGACAATCGCTTCAAGTCTGCCACCGGGAAGGTCAAGGTCACCTCGAATAACATCCAGTACCGTTATAACGGTGTAAGCTATGAACTTCGGCTCTCGCCCGACGCGGGGTCTTGCTACCGTTTGATCTACGGCAACATCCGCCTCGCTCCCAATCTATCGGGAACACTCATCCTGGACCTCAGGAATCCTCCGCAGTGATCGAGTTGCGCTTGACGCACGGGTTTGGGGCAAGGTTGAGAGCCGGGTGGCGCACCCCCCTGGCTGAGCCGTTAACTCGTTAGGGCCGTTGATGGTCAATGACTTAGGCCCGGCCAAAGTCGTTAGCAAAGTCGTTAGCGAGGGTTCAGGGAGTTGGGAGGGATGGGAAGAATGGGAAGGATGGGACGCATGGGACGCATGCGGGCCGGATTCGGGCGGCGGGGGAATTGGGGGTAAAAAAAGTGTATCAGTACTTGTACGGACGGACGGTATTTGTCCTACCCCCTCTGCTAGAATGGCAGGAAAAAACATGAGCACTATGAATCCGAAACTCGAATCGAACCTTATTGAAGTAAACGCGCTTGAGCCGTGGCCGGAGCCGGTGGATGGCGGACTGCTGCTCAACGATTTAAGGCGGACGCTGACGCGGTTTGTGGTGCTGCCGCAGTGGGGGGCGGAGGCGCTGGCGTTGTGGACGCTGCACACTTACGCCTTTGAGCTGCGGGAGGTGGGCGCGTATGTCGGGATCGAGTCGCCGGAGAAGCGGTGCGGCAAGACGACGCTGGTGGCGGCGTTGAGCGAGTTGGTGAGCCGGCCGGAGGTGGCGGCCAATATCAGCCCGCCGGCGTTCTTCCGGGTGATCGAGGAGACGCGGCCGACGCTGCTGATCGACGAGGCGGACACGCTGCTGCCGGGCAACGATGCGCTGCGAGGGATTCTGAATTCGGGTTACAAGCGGCGGACGTCCTACGTGGTTCGGGTGAACAGCCAGGGGAGCGGGGTGGAGGGGCCGATGGGGCTGGCGCGGTTTTCGTGTTGGTGTCCGAAGCTGATTTCGACGATTGGGAGTTTGCCGGAGACACTGGCGGATCGGTGCATCGTGGTGCGGATGCACCGGAAGACGGCGAGCGAGCGGTGCGAGCGGCTGAGGGAGTTGGATGGGGAGACGCTGCGGCGGTGCTGCTTGAGGTTTGTGGCCGACCGGGCGGCGGAGATAGCGGGTGCGCGGCCGGAGATTCCGGCGGGATTGAACGATCGTGCGGGGGACATTTGGGAGCCGCTTTTGGCGCTGGCGGATTTGGCGGGAGGGGAATGGCCGAAGGGGGCGCGGGAGGCGGCAGTGGGGCTGAGCGGCGGGAGCCAGGAGAATGGGCCGATTGGGTCACTGCTGCTGGATATGGTGGTGGCGTTCGCAACGACGGGGGCGGAGCGGATGTTCAGCCGGGATGTGGTGGAGAGGTTGGAGGGCATGGGGAGCCGTCCCTGGGAGGAACTCAGGAAAGGGCGGGCAATTTCGGAGATTTGGCTGGCGTGGCAGTTGCGGCCTTATGGTTTGCGTCCGAGGACGATGTGGATTGGCGAGGCGGCGGCGAAGGGGTACGTGGGGGCGGAGGTGATGGAGGCGGCACGGCGGTATGTGTCGAGAGCCGAACTGGAGGAACTGGGGGAAGGGATGAAAGGTGGTGGATGATGGGTGGTGGGTGGTGGATGATGCATGATGGATGACGTGTCCGGGCAGGGGGGCAAAGGGCGAAGGCGCTCGCGGCGGGTGCGGCGCTAAATCCATGCAGGCTCGTGGTGTGTGCGGGGCGCCCGTTTTTATGGTCTTGCTCATTGTCAAGGATTTGCCAGAGTCGTTGCCGTTACGAACCTTAGTGAGCCGTCGCCGCTGGCGGACGCGGAGGTTGACCTGAATCCGCACCAGATTGACGCAGCCCTGTTTGCCTTTCGTTCGCCGCTTTCCAAGGGCGCAATTGACTGCCCATCTTCAAATGGTTAAGCCCCGCATGACGGCCGCACTTGAACAAACCCAGTCGGACCTGCTGGCGCTGGTCCGAGTGGCGCAGCAGGGTGGGGAAGTGATCATCACCAGCCAGGGCCGCCCTGGGGTCAGGCTCAGCGGCCTGCCGACGGCGCGCGAGCCTTCGGATGACCGTCAAGTTTGGCCGGGACGGCTGCGGCGATTGCGCGAGCGCACCGCTACCGGCAAGACTGGCCTGACTGTGGAGCAAATGCTGGACGAAGACCGAGGCGATTAGCCCAATGAGCTACTGGGACACGTCCGCGCTCAGCAAGCTTTACGTTACGGAGCCGGACTCATCGGCGCTTGAGGCGAAGGCCGGAGCAAGTGTTACCCACTATTGACACAGCCGGTGCCGGCTCTTACGCCGTGACCATGCCGCGCGAACCGCGAATCGAATGCGCTGGAGCAGCTACCTCTATTACCTCAAGCCCACCGCCGAGCGTTCCGGCTGGCTGCGCCCGGAGCGTCTCCTGGGGGAGAAAGGCATTCCCAAAGGCAGCAAGGCGGGTCGGGAGATGTTCGCGCGGCTTATGGAGCGGCGCCGCGCCGCGGAGGCAACCGCCCGTTGTGGGCGGGTCCGGCGCGGCTGGTTTGTGGGTTCGGAGCAGGAGAGGACCATGAGTCTGAAGTGGATTGCGCAGCGGCTCCATACGGGCAGTTGGACGTACGTATCGAACCTGCTGCACGGCACGCCAGGAGCTCCACATCCGACCCAACAATGGCTGCCGTTGTGTCAATAGTGAGGATACTTGCTCGGCGGCTCCCTCGGCGGCGACGCAGCTTGGGCGGAGAGGAAAGCTTCAAGAGTGAGCCGAGGATAGGGGGCATTAGGGGCTCCGGCAACATCTGAAGCCGGGGAGCGCGCGGCTGGGGCCCCTCGTGTTGGCCAATCTGGCGGTTCTGCCGTTCTGCGGTTCTGTGGGGTGGATGTTGCAAATCGGCTGAAGCATGCGTTACAATGCCCCCATGAAGACCTTGAGCATAATGGAAGCTTCGCGGAGCCTCAGCGAATGTGTTGACCGGGTGTATTCCCGGAAAGAAACCTTTGCCATCGTCAAGCTGGGTGTCCCTTATGCTCTTCTCGTGCCTCCTGTGACAACCGGCTGCAACAGCCATGAACTGGCCGACGACCTCACCAAAGCCAGGTTGCCGGGTAAAGACCAGCGGGAGCTCGCGGCAGCGGTGCGCAGCGGCCGCAAGATGCTTAAGCCCCTCAAAGACCCGTGGGCCTGATTCTTGACAGCTCGCTGCTGATCGCGGAGGAACGGGACGGGTTCGACCTGGCGGGCTGGCTGCGCGCGAGGCCGCCGGAGCCGGTCGCGGTCAGCGTCATCACCTACAGCGAACTGTGGTTTGGGATCGATGTGGAGTCGAACGCTGCTCGTGCCCGGCGGCGGCGTCGCTGGATCGAGAAGCTTTTTCGGCGGTTGGAGGTCGTGCCCGTGGACACGCGGGTCGCCCGTGCTCACGCGAAGATCTGGGCACAACTCAGCGCCTCCGGCCAAATGATTGGCCCCCATGACTTGATCGTGGCTGCGACCGCCCTGCAGCGCCGTTGGGCGGTTGCGACGTTCAACGCCCGCGAGTTTCGCCACGTTCGCGGTTTGGATATAGTCGAGCCGTGATTGATCGGAGGCCCGCGGGTTGCCGTACAGCTTATCTCCGGCTCGGCAATCGACTTCGCCAATCGCAGTTTCGACCTGTTGGGAGTGACTTCCTTATCCCGGACGGCTAAAGCGAAATGCAAGCAGACTCTCACAGCGGCTGCAGGCTCGTATCGTCCGCCGGAAGTCGAAGCACCCTGTCGGCTGAGCAGAGGGCTGGGACTTCGACCGGGCCCCGTCGTAAACAGAACTTGCTGCACGGCACGCCAGCAGCCCCGCCTCCGGCCCAGCAACACCTGCCGTTGTGTCAATAGTGAGGACTTGCTCGAGCGCGGACGCGCGCCGAGGGCAATGCCGGGCGTGGGCTTGACGGGCCGCAAAGCGTCTGGCACGTTCGCGGCATGATTGCGGTGGAAGAGACGCTCAGCAAGCTGCAGCGCTTGTCGCCGGAACGGGCCGAACGGGTCGTTTCGCTGATCGACGACCTCGTGGAACTGCAGGCGCTAGAGGACAAACAAGACCTGGAGGACGCGCGGGCCGCGCTGAGGGAGCCGGGAGAGGACGTCGCGTGGGAGCAACTGCGTCAAGAGCTGGATGCGCTACACGATCATCATCCGCCCGCCGGCACGTAAGTTTTTGGAGAAACTTCGCGACGTTCGCCTCTACGCGCGCCTGCGAGAGGCGATCGACGCGCTCGCGCAGGACCCGCGTCCCGCCGGCTCGACGAAACTGGCGGGGCCCGAAGAACTGCATCGGATCAGAGTTGGCGACTACCGCGTGCTTTACCAGATTCGGGACAACCTCCTGATGGTCCTTGTGGTACAAATAGGACATCGACGCGACGTTTATCGCTGAACCGCAAGCGGCGAGCACCTCGCGCCAACATTGCCTTTCCCAAATGGAAAAAGCCGTCAAGAGTAATAGGAGGCCCCTTCCGCGGTCTGAACCGCCCCTGCGGCCTCCGCGAGCCTTCATTGTTCGTAATCATATCCGGAGTTTCGATGATGCCCCGTGTCGGCGGTCATTCCGCTGAGAACCGGCCGCGCCGGATGAGTTCGGCCCGGCTTTCCAGGCGGCGCGCTGGCACGGGCCGATGATGGGCGGGTCCGGCGCGGCTGGTTTGTGGGTTCGGAGCGGCAGACAACCGTGAGCCTGGAGTGGATTGCGCAGCGGCTCAAAATGGGCAGTTGGACATACAGCCTGCAGATGGGCGCGTCCGGCCGGCGTCCCCGCCACCGGGATGAGCCAATCCAGATCAGCCTCTTGAAATTGGCCTTGGCAACTGGGATACTTGGGCGAGTATGAGCAAAGTCCTTACACCTCATTTCGAGCAACTCATCCATCGCTTTGTTGCCAGCGGGCGCTTCAACAACCGATCGGAGGTCATCCGCGCTGGCTTGCGGCTGCTGGAGGAGCACGAGGCCGGGGTATCGCGCCCCACCAGAGACGATCTCAGCCGCATTATCCAGGCGGCTCTCGCCGATGGGCGTCCGCTAATTCCCGCGACGGACTTGCTGCGGCGCCGCCGCAAAGCATGAAAGCGCTTCCGGTATTCTTCACCGGTCTCGCAGAGGAAGATCTCGACGAAATCGAGGACTACATTTCGGCTCGCGATCCAGCCGCCGCCGCACGGGTGAGAATGGCCATCGTCCGGCAAAGCATCCAGATTGGAGAGGCCCCGGAGAAGGGGACGAAGTTGAAGCAGCAGCAGAGCACGGAGGAAACCGGGGTGCGCCTCTGGCCAGTATCCCGTTACCGCAATTATCTGATTCTCTACAGGCTAGAGTCGGAACAGGTCCGCGTGTTGCGCATTTTGCATGCGGCACGGGACTGGACACGGTTCTTTGGTCACGGTTAGCGCGGCTGGCGCTGCCGGCTGACAACGCCTGCCGAAACTCCTGCAGCCAAGCCCGCCGCCGAGCGTTCCGGCTGGCTGCACGTGGAGCGTCTCCTGGGGGAGAAAGGCACTCCCGAAGACAGCAGGGCGGGCCGGGAGATGTTCGCGCTGCTCATGGAGCGGCGCCGCGCCGAGGAGGCAACGGCCGATTATGGGCGGGGACGGCGCGGCTGGTTTGTGGGTTCGGAGCAACAGACAACCATGAGCCTGAAATGGACTGCGCAGCGGCTCCATACGGGCAGTTGGAGGTACGTATCGAACCTGCTGCACGGCACGCCAGCAGCTCCACATCCGACCCAACAATGGTTGCCGTTGTGTCAATAGTGAGGACACTTGTTCGCTGGAAGCAATTTCTTCAGGCGTGAAGACCTCTCCGTCGGTGCCATCGCCAAGCTGGCCCAGACCAGTCCATCCCATGCCCCACAGGCTGCGATCGGATTTGACGAACAAGCTGTGTGCGTCTCCTGCCGCAACCGCCACAACGCCGCTGGAAACGATTTCTTTAGGCGTGTTGACATAAATGTTAGTGCCATCGTCCACGCCAACCTCGCCATTGCCGTTCACACCCATGCCCCACAGACTTCCATCGGACTTGCGGAACAGGCTATAATCGCGTCCCGCCACTACTTCCACGACACTCCAGGAAACGATTTGCTCCGGCTTGTTGGTGGAGTTGAAAGTGCCGTCGCCGAGCTGGCCTCCGTAATTGGCCTCCATGCCCCAGAGGCTGCCGTCGGATTTGATGAACAGGCTGTGATCGGTGCCTGCGGCGATATTGGTCACCGTCGTTGCGGCCTGAATGGAAAGTGCCGGCCACAGCAGCAGAACCAAGGTGCATCGAAACGCCTTTTTCATCGAAATCTCTGAACGAGCGTGGTTGTGGGCTGCCTGCCAGATTCCCAATCCTCCCGAACCTTGAGTTTGCCGCCCGCCAAACGGGGCTGCGCCTTGAGCGAGTTGAACTTGAGCGTAGTGCGAACCGTCGGACGTGAATTTTGTTCTTCTCATGGTCTTTAGCCCGTTAAGGCGGTTCTATTGTTCCACGCCCACGCGGTAGAATTGCTGCGGCGCATTGGTATCGTCACTCAAAGTCAAGGTGCTGCCGTTGCCGGGAATGGCCTGGTCGCCCGGGACCGGCATCCAGTCTGGCGGGTCGAGCCGGTTTGCACGCCACAACGTGTAGGTGCGGTTGGATGAACTGAGGAACGAGAGTCCTAGGGTGGAACTCTTGCTGATTGCTTCGACGTGAAAATAGGACATCGCGTTGGTTGGGTTCGTGTCTGCCAGGAACTCCGCCTGGTTGTCCTGGCCGTCACCGTCGGGATCCGCATCCGCCAACGCCTGCGGACAGTTGGTGCAGCCGAAATACTGAAGCTGCCATGCCTGAAAAGGCGTCAAGTTGCTCGGGAGATCGGCCTGGCCCACAAACGTCACGACGCTTAGACCCGGAAGCGTGTAGGTAAAAGACGAATTGGCAACTGCCACGGGCGGTTGCCTCGCCAGCGAAAGGTTGCGCGAGGTAATCCACGGAGTCACCAAACCGGTGACCGTGCAATTGGTCAGACCAACGGTTTCGGTTATGTTGGTCCCGTAAGGATTGATGGCGACGATGGCGAAGTGTCCTGCCTCGTCCTTGAAGGCAGTGGTCAGAGCGCCGCCTGTATCGTTTGCTCCAATGCGGTAATAGCCGGGGCGCACAAATCGGCTCCATTGGCCGAACGTATACATTCGCTTGGCCGGATTGCCGGCGGTGTCCGTGAGGCCCTCATTGTCGTTGTTGGCGGAAATCAACCACCAATAGTGCATGGCATTCACCTCGGGGACAGTGAGATAATAGTGGATTCCTTCCGCAATATACACGCCGTTCGTGATGCTGCCGTCGTAAGGATCGAAAGATGCCGCCTCCGTTTCCCACAGCGGCTTCGAGCAACTGTTCACAGCGGACGGAGCACTGCCATAGGCGTGCGCGGCCAGAATGCCAACCTGATTGGATGTGGTCACATCATTCATCGTTGGATCAGCCAGGCTGAAATCCCAATGGGAGGTCTCCGGGAGCATGATTTTTGTGGACGCGACCCCGTTGCTGGCCAAGGCCCTGTAAAGGTAAGGAACGAAATCATGAAATTGCTGCGCGGTCCAAAGACAGGATTCGTAAGTCGTGTTGAAATCCGGCTCGTTTTGGATTGAGATGGCATAGAGCGAAATTCCGTAGCTGTCCTTCATCTGGCGAACATAGCGCGCGAGTTGATCGGCATAGGCCTGATTGTAGGTGGAAACAAAATTTCCGCCGTTGACCGTCCCGGAATCCTTGAACGCGGCGGGTGGACTCCAGGGGGTGCTCCATACTTTGGCGCCGCGCGCCTGAGCCATCTGCATGATGGAGGTTTCCACCGTCGTGCCGTCCGGAGCGATACGGGTTCTCAACAGGGAAAGGCCGATGCCGGTGTTGGTGGAAAAGAACATGTCCGCTTGCGCCGTGGTCCAAGTGCTCCGCCAGGCCGACGAGGCACCGAAGCCATCAATCCGCTGATGGACATCGTTCCAGTCCACCGTGCATTGAGCGCTGGCGCTCAAGGATACCAATAACGCACCCATCACCGGGACCAATCGAAGCGCACGGAACTTCGCATCTGCCCGATTTCGCCGGCTGCGTTCTCTCGGTTCCCTGGTTTTGCTCCGGAGCAGGTGCTCCTGGTGCGAGCCTTCAGACTTGAGTGCAATTATTTTCATAATCTTTATCACGTTAAGACAGATCTATTGTTCCACGCCTACGCGGTAGAACCGCTGCGGATAGTTGGTCCAGGTTGAATCCCAAAAGAGATTGGTGCCGTTGACCAGCGTGTTGGTGCTGACCGCCGTCCAGTCGTGCAAATTGGTGGAGGCTTCCACCACCACGGCGGTGTTGGTGGCCCAGGAAATGGTGAAGCCAAACCGGTTGCTTTGCACGCCAAAGCCATAACCAGAGCCGAGGATTTGCGGCCGGGGCTGATACCATGGTGCCGTGGGCCAGCCGCCGTAGGTGGCGCCCCAGCCGGCGGTGCCCGGCACGTAATACACCGTGCCCGATTCGCCCTGAAAGAGTGTGCTTAGAGCAAAAAAGGGCACCACATTCGGCGCGTTCCCTTGGAAATAGGCTTGGTGCAGGTTCGTGCAATAATGGAACGTCCCACCGTAAATGTCGGTGACGCTGGCAGGAATCGTGATAGTCGTCAGGCCGGAACAACCCCCAAACGCAAAACCACCGATGCTCGTGACACTGTTGCCAATCGTCACATTCGTCAGCCCGGAACAATTTTCGAACGCGCCGTATCCAAGGCTCATGACACTTTCTGGAATCGCATAGCTGCCGGCCAGACCTCCGGGAAATTGGATCAGCGTGGTCAGGGTTTTATTGAACAACACCCCGCCCGCACTGGCGTAACTGAGGTTGTCCGTGTTTACGGCAATATTCGTCAGCCCGGAGCAACTATTGAACACGTCCCAACCAAGGAAGCTGACGCTGTTGCCAATCGTCACACTCATCAGGCTGGAACAATCAGCGAATGCCCCACTGCCAATGTAGGTGACGCTGTCGGGAATCGTCACACTCGTCAGGCCGTCACAACCTTGGAACGCCTCACCGCCAATTAAGGCGACGCTGTCGGGAATCGTGACAGTCGTCAGGCTGGAGCAACCGAAAAACGCCTCATCCTCGATGGTGGTGACTCGGTTGCCTATTGTCACATTCGTCAGCCCGGAGCAGCCCCAGAACATACTCTCGCCAAGACTGGTGACGCTGTCGGGAATCGTCACACTCGTCAGGCCGTCACAACCTTGGAACGCTGAATAGTCGATGCTGGTGACACTGTTGGGAATCGCGTAGGTGCCGACCTGGAGGCCTGCCGGACATTGGACCAGCCTGGTCATGGCTTCATTGAACAACACCCCACCCCCAATGATGAAACTCGGATTGGCCGCGTCCACGTCAATATTCGTCAGGCCGGGACAATTAGCGAACGGCGCTTCGCCAATGTTGGTAACGTTTTTGGGAATCGCCGCCCTCGTGAGGCCCGATTCTGCGAACGCCCCATCACGAATGCTGGTGACGCTGTCGGAAATGGTCACACTCGTCAGCCCGGAACAGGACGCGAACGCTTCAAAGCCAACGCTGGTGACGCCGGCGGGAATCGTCACAGTCGTCAGGTTGGTATGGTTATAAAACGCATAGTCTCCAATGGCCGTCACCGAGTAGCCGTTGATGATGTTGGTGATGGTCACATCACCGCCCGAACCGGTGTAGCCGGTGATGGTAATGGTGTTGTCAGCATTGGTGATGAAGTTGAATTGTGCCCAGCCGGACCGGGGCAAGGCCAACGCCGGCAAGACCGTTAGAACGACCACAAGGTTTGGGTAGCTTGGGCTTTTCATGCTCGATTTCATTGTTTTTCAAGTTCGGTTTCTCACTTCACCCTCCAGTTCGATGCACCTTCACAGGCCCCGACCAGACTCCAATCCAACATCGCGGAATTGGGGAAGGAAACCGGACATTGAATCGAAGGATTTTTGCCTTGTCCCTGTAGCAGCGGACGTGAGTCCGCTCAGTCTTTTCTAAGAAAATGACTCTGAAGATGGAGCCGACTCACATACTCCCTCCGCAGTTGCCATCGATGTGAGAGGCGGTCACAAGAAACGATTGAGGTTCGGCAACACCGGCGGGTTCACAGGTGTGCTACGGAGGACGGGTCGGCTGCTACTTTCTGAACGGGCTGTTAGCCCCAGCACACACGATTTGTGGGGTGGCTTTCAGGCTTTTATGACGCATCCTTTTGCGGCAGGAGAGCTGCTTAGGGTTCCGTCTTTTCCGCCGCGCGAATTTCCGCCCAGGACGGCGCGCCAAAGGTGCAGGATCCCCAAGTTGTTTAATGCGCGGAATGTGAGTTCAACTCGTCCAACTGCTTCTTCCACTCGGCGGCATTTTTCGCTTGGCCTGTGCTTTGATAAAGCTGCACCAGTCGTTGGAGTGCCTCCTTCAAGCGAAGCTGGCGAACGCTGGCAAGAATTTTATCTTCGCGTTGTTTCAGCCCCTCATAACCGGAGACCAACAGCGGCTCGGCTTCCGCGTATTTCTTCTGGCCCAGCAAACTGGCACCCAGCATGGATTGCGCATAGAAGGTATGCCAGTCATCAGGAATCAACGTTTCACCCACCCGAAGACATTCGCGCGCCTTCGGTTCGGCCTCGGCAAATCTCTTCGCCTCGAGCAGCGCATAGACCTCGTCGAACAGAACGACATTGTGATAGGCAATGCCGGCTTGGTAAAGTGAAAGGCGCTGGACATACGCCTCATGCACGTTTCCCTTGGGCACCAGCGCGACGGATTTCTTTTCGGTTGTGACGGCTTTGTCGAATTGTCCGACCTCGGCATAAGCTGCCGCTAACGTGTCCACGTAGCTGGCGTTGGTGCCGCCCGTTGCTGCAACGGCTTGTTCAGCGAAGACAACGGCATTTGAACCGTCGCGCAACTCGGGCTCGGCAGTCGTGGATAATGTCCAAGATGCGTCGTTGAGCGATACCGCATTGAGGTGTTTAAGTGCGAGCAGTTTCTGGCGGTATGCCTTCGCTTCATCCAATTCACCCTGCTCCACTGATGAGCGAATTCCGTCCAGGTAGAGTTGAGCGAGCAAATCGGGTTTGTCGGCATCCTGGGTTTCCAATTGCGTGCGCAACGCAGCCGCTCTCTGGCGGCATACTGCCGCCTCGTTCGTCCGGCCCGCCGCCGACAATTCACCCGCCAGCTCGAGGTAGAGGCCGTGAAATTGCGGCACCGCCCGCGTCGCCACGTTCACCGGATCGTTTTCCACGTCCGGTGAGAGTGGTTTGGATCCCAGCCGCTCCTGGAACAGTGCTTCCAGCTTCGCCAATTGGTCAGCCGAAGAGAACAGATTGGTCAGCGCCCCGGCAGAACGAGCCACGGTCAGCGTCTTGAGCACGGCATTCAATTGAGCACCATACCACGTCTGGTCGGGAGAAATCCTCTTTCGCATGATCGAGACAGCCTTTTGGGCCGCCGCCAGCGCTTCCGCATATTTGGCTTGAGATACCAGCGCCACGCTGAGTCTTCCGTAAACCCACGCCGATTCGAAGTAGTCGGTGCCAAAGAGCCGGTTGTTTTCTGCGAGGGTCGTGCGGGCGATTTTTTCGGCTTCGGCATACTTCCCCTCCTGATTCTTTGCCGCAATCAGCCCGACATTCATCGCCGGAATTTCCCAATAGTTTGAGCCGGGCGATTGGCGCGCCTCGGCCTGCGCGGCGAGGACCAGCGGTTCAATTTCATTCAACCTTCTTTCTCCATCATAGAGCATCTGGAGGGACCAGAGCGCGTGGATGACCTGAGCGCCTCTAATTCCGCGCTCTTTGTAAATGGCCAGCGCCTGACGCAGAGTCCTTTCGCGTTCTTCGGGTTTGGCGCCGCTGGCGCTGGCGTAATCCACCAGAGTGTCGGCGTATTGCGCGCTATTGGTTCCATAGACAGCGGCTCGCAGTTCCAAGGCGAGCGCCAGTTGGCGCTTTGCTTTGGGTTCTTCTTGCATGTTCCAGTAAGCCTCGCCCAAGGTGGTGTGTAACTCTGCCGCCACTTCCGGATCGTGGAGAAATCGGGCGTCAATGGCCGGGGCAAAATCATCCAGCATCGCCCGGACCGTGTAGTTGGGACCCTTGGACGATGTCGGGTCGGCCGTGGCCAGCATTTGCCGCATGAAATCGGTAACGCGATTGGCGCGTGCCGTTTCGACGACCGCCTGCGCTTTGGCCCTTGTAGCCCGCACCGCCTCCCATGTGCTGACCAGAACACCAGCCGCCAGCACTACAATGATCGCCGCCGTGGCGGCAAAACCCACTTTGTGCCGTCGAACTGTCTTTTGGAACTCGTAAAGCTTGCTAGGCGGACGCGCCAACACCGTTGCGTTGTTCAAGTGGCGTTTCAAATCCATCGCGAGGCAATTGGCTGTCTCGTAACGGCGAGTCCGGTCTTTCTCCAGGCACTTCATCACGATCCAGTCCAAGTCAGTGGCGAGGGGCGAGGGACGAGTGGCGAGTGAGGACTTCGCTTTGGGTTCAGCGGTGCAGGTGACGCGTGTTGAGGGCCGTGGAGGTTGTTCTTCACAGATAATCCGCTGCATTTCCAGGTAGCCCGCGCTACGCAGGCGTTCTTCCGGAAAGGGCGTCGTCCCGGTCAATAACTCGTAGAGCAACACCCCGAGCGAGTAAATGTCCGAGCGCGTGTCCACGTCGAGCTTGCTCATCTCCGCCTGCTCGGGACTCATGTAGGCCGGCGTGCCGATCATCTGGGAGA
>JBJKSV010000917.1:0-3068 GCA_046703605.1 Limisphaerales bacterium | reverse complement strand
CGCGGCGTGGCCAGTTCACTGAATTGTCAAGAATATAGGGCCGTCTGCACCGCGAAGCAAGCCTAGAATGGACCGGCGGTGTTGGGGGCCGGCGCGGCTGGCTATCGGTTGGAATCGGTTGGAATCGGTGTGGTATCGGTGTGGTATCGGTGTGGTATCGGTTGGAATCGGTTACCGAAAGAGGACCTGAAAGGGGAATGGTGGATGGATGATGGATGGGGCACCGAACATCCAACATCGAACAACCAACAACCAACATCCAACGTGTGGGATCCAGGGCTGAGGCCCGAGGGAGGGGGGAGGGGGGGGATTGGGTCGGGTGGCGCACCCCCCTGTTTGACCCGTAAACTCGTTAGGGCCGTTGATGGTCAACGGCTTACGCCCGGTCAAAGTCGTTAGGAAACCCGTCAGGAAGACGTAAGGGAGGCGTAAACCCGCGGGAAGGGCAGAATCATGAAGGGCAAAATCATGAGGGGCAAAATCATGAGGGGCAGAATTGTGAAGGGCAGAATTCCTTTGTCCCCATTCCTTTGCCAGGCTCATTTGCGGACACGCGAGAGTGGCTGAGTCGCTGCGCTACGGCGCGAAGATTTCTGTCTTGCGTCCCTTCGTGGCTGTCCGGTTTTGGCCTTGACGAATCGCTTCGGGATGTTTGAATTGTCGCTATGAACTGGAAGGACCCCGTCAAAGTAGCGAATCCGGCAATCCTCCGACAATCCACTCCTCGCGTTGAGGCCAAGGGCGCATTTTCACGGACGCCTGCCGGGTTTGCGCAGGCATTGGCCACCCTGGTTTTATCGATGGTGGTCTTCTGCCTTGGAGCGCCTGCCGCCCATGCAGGGTGGAAGCTGGTCTGGAGCGACGAATTCAACGGCGCGTCCATTGATACGAATCATTGGAGGTTCGAGACGGGCAATCACCGGGGCTGGGGCAACCGCGAGTTGGAGTATTACACCGGGCGGTCTGAAAACGCATACGTCCGGGACGGGTTGCTGCACATCGTCGCGCGCAAGGAGGCTCTGGACGGCTTTGGCTACACCTCGGCTCGGATGAAGAGCCAGGGATTGTTCTTTCAGAAATACGGGCGTTTCGAGTTTCGCGCCCGTCTGCCTTATGGCCAGGGCTATTGGCCGGCGCTGTGGCTGATGCCGGAGCACTCGCACTATGGAGGCTGGCCCGCCTGCGGCGAAATCGACATCATGGAAAACAAAGGCAAAGACCCGTCAGTAGTCCAGGGGACGATCCATTTTTCCAGTCCGTCCAGCCGCGCCCATCGTTCTCACACGGGGTTGTACCGGTTTCGGCCCAACGACGGCGCCAACAAGTTTCACGTCTATGCCCTGGAGTGGAGGAGGAATTCCATCCAGTGGTATGTGGATGGAAAGCTCTACGAGACCCAGACGAACTGGTCCACGGCTAGCGCGCCTTACCCGGCGCCGTTCGACCAGCCGTTCTACATCATCATGAACCTGGCCGTTGGCGGCAATTACGGCGGCAATCCGGATGCAACGACCCCGTTGCCGGGGGACATGCAGGTGGATTACGTGCGGGTTTACAGCGAGGTCCAGGACTAGGGTCCTGCGGCGAGGGCGAAGCGGTCTGCGGCTCCCCCAGCGGCATTTTTCATTAGGCATTGGGCATTTAGCATTATTCATTGGCAGGGTCCAATGCCCAAGAAAAATGCTCAATGACGTGGGAAAAGCGGTCTGAGGCGGAGCCTCGCTAGCGAAGGGGCCGGTGGTCTCTGAACCGCGAATGAACTCGGGCCGGCGGCAATTTCCGGCGGCTGTTCCAGTAATCTTATGAGAAACACAACTTCAATGAATCGACGCGAGTTTTTGCGTGTGGCGGCAGTGGGTGGCGCCGGCCTGGCTCTTACCGGGGCGGTGTCGGCCGCCGAGCTATTGACCCAAGTGCCCGCCAACCGGCTGGCTCGGATGGCCACCGGGGCGAATGTGTGCCGGTGGTTCCGGTTTCCCGGGCGCGACCCGGAGCATTTTGCCAATTACATTTCAGAGGAGGAGGCCGGCTTCATGGCGCACGTGGGCCTGAAGCACGTGCGGCTGTGCGTGGCGCCGCCGGTCATCATGGACAGGGCCTCGGGCGACATCATCGGAGAACGGGGAAAGCAGTTGGAGGCCGCTATTGAACGGTTCCACCGGGCCGGGCTGCTGGTGCTGGTGGATCTGCACAATGAAGACCGCGCGGCGGAACTTGACGCGGCGTGGCAGGAGGCCTTTGTGCGGTTCTGGGGCCATTTGGCCAAGCGGCTCTCCCGGTTTGACCCGGAGCTGACGATGCTCGAAATCATCAACGAGCCGGTGTTCGCCCATCGCGCGGAGGAATGGAACCGGCTCAACGCGCGCCTGGCTGGGGTTATCAGGCGGAATGCGCCGAGGCACACGATTGTGACTTCGGGACCGGACTGGGGCGGCATCGACGGGCTGAAGAAGCTCAGGTTGTTGCCTGACAAGAATGTTGTCTATTCGTTCCATTGTTACGACCCGTTCCCGTTCACGCACCAGGGGGCGACCTGGGCGGGCGACGCGGTCAGGCACCTGCGCAACGTGCCGTATCCTTCGAGCCCGGAGGCGGTGGCGCCGCTTTTGGCGGCGCTCGAAGCGTTCCCCGACTCGAAGGGGATGCTCGAGGCATACGGAAAGCAACGCTGGAACAAGGCCAAGCTCGCCGCGCGGTTCCGGCAGGGCATCGAGTGGGGCGCGCGACACCAAGTGCCCTTGTATTGCGGCGAGTTCGGCGTTTACCCGCGGCGCTGCAAGCCGGAGTGCCGGGCCAACTGGTTCCGCGATTTTGGAGAGGTGCTGGCCGAGAACCATATCGGCTGGGCGGTGTGGGGTTGGGACGAGGGCTTTGGGCTGAACCGGAGGATGGTGGACGGCAAGCCGGTGATTGACGAGGTGGTGGCGCGGGCACTGGGGTTGAGGGCGCGGTAGGAAGGCGTAGTTGTCATCACCGTCTATACATTCTATTTTTAAGCGGTTCAATATGAGAATTAGCTACGACTCCGAAGTGGATGCGCTTTATATCCGACTCATTGAGGGTCCGCA
>JBJKSV010000916.1:0-3326 GCA_046703605.1 Limisphaerales bacterium | reverse complement strand
TGACGTTGTGCGACTCTCCGTGCTGCCGTTGCGGCGGCCTGGATGGGACGTGAACCCGCAGCAACGTCACTTTCAGAGTTGTTTCGCGTCGATCTCATAGCGCTAAGTTCGCAAAGGCCCTCAATGGGCGCAAGCAACCAATTCGTGGACTATGAACCAGAAAACCAGATCGATTCCATTGAGCGTTGCGATCATTGCCTCGCTGGCCATTACCGCCTCGAGCGGGAAGGCCTCCACCGTGACGCTGCAATCGCTGCTGGAGGAGATGACCAACCGGGATGACGCTGCCCGATTTCCGCGGCCCTTTTACCGGGCGCTTACGGCTTCCAGCTACAACCGTGCCTCTTACAACCGCAACCAGGCCGACCAGAGTTTTAAGGGCTGGTTTGCCGATGGGGATGGGAGCGGATTCCTCCGCGTTGAAACCAACGGCGTGACCGGGGCCGCCGAGTGGGTCATCATGGAACATCATGGGCCGGGATGCATTACCCGCATTTGGACTCCCTTCTTCTATTACGGCTTCAACAACCGCGTGGGGCCGCATGTGCGCATCTACCTGGACAACGCCAGGCAGCCGGTCTTTGACGAGTCTCTGATCAAGTTAGTCACCGGCCAAGGTTCGGTGGCGCATCCCTTCGCGGCTTATACCGCGCGGGCGGGAGACCTATATCTGCCGATCCCCTTCGCGCGAAGCTGCAAGGTCACTATGACCGCCCCGCCTTTCTACTACAATATCGCCTACCGGGCCTATTCGAACAGCACGCGAGTGGCCACCTTTTCTCTCACCAACTACCAAGCCTTGCAGGCGCTCCGGACCAGCGTCGGCACGTCGCTTGTGGCGCCTCCCACGCGGCCTCCCGGCGTTACGGAGACCCGGGTTCTCCACATTGCGCCGGGAGCGGTGGCGGTCACCGCGTTGCCGCCGGGACCGGGTGCGCTAAAGCAATTCACCCTCCAGCTTCCAGCGGCACTGACCCATCCCGCCGTACTCCGTTCGACCGTGCTCGCCATGACCTATGATGGCGAGCAAACCGTTTGGTGTCCGGTGGGGGATTTCTTCTCCTGTCCGGACTCCATTCATTCGTTCCAAACGTGGCAACGATCGGTAACGACCAACGGAACGATGACCTGTTCTTGGGTCATGCCCTATCGCACCTCAGGTGAGATCCAGTTGCTCAACGAGGCGACACGAACGGTGGATGTTAGGTTGCAGATCACCACGGCCCCCTGGACCTGGGATGCCCGCTCGATGCACTTTCATGCAAACTGGCGCCCGGACGAGATTGTGCCCGGTTCCCCGCCCTCAGATTGGAATTACATTGATGTCCACGGTCAGGGGGTGTACATAGGCGATTCCTGGATGGTGCTGAACATCCAAACCAACACCTGGTGGGGCGAGGGAGACGAGAAGATCTACGTGGACGCCGCGTGGCAGAGCGGTTTTCCCACCCAGTTCGGGACCGGCTCCGAAGACTACTATGGCTGGGCCGGCGGTGTGTTGCCCACCCGTGCCGACGAGTTCAGCCATCCCTTCCTGGCCAACGTGCGTGTCGGCGGCTTGGACGGTTGCACGGTGGGTTACAACATCAACACGCGCAGCCGCAGTCTGGACGCCATCCCCTTCACCCAACGGCTGGTCTTCGATATGGAATCCTCATTTGGCGTGGACATTCGCCATCCCTGGGACCTGCTGGCTTACGCCGTCGCCACCTACTGGTACGCGCTGCCGGAGGCGGCGGACAATCGCCCGCCTCGACCTGCCTCCGCGGCGAAGCCCATCGTGTCGCTGGCGCAAGTTCAAGGCCAGGCCAAAGCTATCCGCAACCGGGTCCACAAACCGACTTCTCCATAATCCAAGCGCCGGAGGCTCTCAGTCACATCCAGTCCTGACAAAGGCCTTGATGGTAGCGCATGGACGGCTCTCAGCCACACCGTGAGGGCGGATGGTGTATGGACCGGCTGCGGCTGGCACGATGAACGTTTCGGCATAGTGAACGACCAATGGTTCAAATCGGCCCTCAGGGCTCTCCACGACCGCTTCCTCGCCTTCCACGAGGTTTAGCACGTTGACCCCCCCACGAGTGTCGTGAGGCGTGGTTTTCGTAAACCAGTGCCGTCGTGTCTCGATGAACTCGAGTTCGTGCAATCCGGTGCGCTCCTCGCGCCAGCCGTCTCCGCTACCCATCTGTTCGACGCGACTGATGAGATTGTTTTTCACCCACTCCGTTGTGCGCTCCCACTGGATGTTTGGCACACCGTGGTTTAAATGAATCGGGCGCGGTTTGCCATCCAGGCCAAGCCGGCCCCAATCCCACATTTTGAAGGTGAAGATGTAGGGGGTGGCGCTGATCTCCAGCACCATCGAACCGGCGCCCGAGCAATGAACCGTGCCGGCGGGAATGAGAAAATGGTCGTGCTTCTTCGCCGGCCATCGATTGACGTAGCTCTCGGCGGGGAATGGCACCCCACCGGCCTGGGCGGTTTCCAGGTCGCGGAGCATTGCCTGTGGGTCAATGCCCCCTTGCAGCCCGAGATAGACGCTCGCCTCCGGCCCTGCGTCGAGCATGTAATAGCTCTCGTCCTGGGTGTAGTGCATCCCAAAATGCTGTTGGATGTATTCGGTCAACGGATGCACCTGGAAAGACAGATTGCCGCCGCCCATCGTATCCAGAAAATCGAAGCGGATGGGGAACTCGCGCCCGAATCGCGCGTGGACTTTGTCGCCCAGCAGGGCGCCCGGCTCGCGCCACACCAGGTTGAGGCTGGGCATCTCGATGCGTTCGGAGCCAAATCCGAGCAAGAGGCTGTTTTCCTCCGGCACGCAGTCGAAGCACCAGCCGTAGTTCTTCACGGAGCCGTCTAAATCACACACTTGCTTCATCCACTGCCCGCCCCAGGGAGCGGGGTCGAAGAATGGCACGACGCGGAATGGGCGAGTGGCGGTGTGGTGGAGGGACTCCCGCACCGCTTGGCCATCCACCAGCTTTGGCATCCCGGGAATATGCGTATCGAGGAAAAAATCGACCTGGTCGAACAACTCGAATTTGTGCCGGTCCGCCGCCCGCCACTCGACGAAGAACGCGCGCTTGTACTTGCGGAAGAAGTCCTCCTGGCCGTTATCCGCTCCCCAATTGCCAAGGCCGCGGCGGTAGCGCAGTTGAATCTCCCACCGCGCCATATCGGCATACACGAGAACATCCCCGCGGGCGACAAGCTCCGCCCCCACGCCATAGATCAGCACCAGGCCCTTCTCTGAGGCCTCGACCTGCCGCCGGGCAGCGGCCAGCCGCCCCGGGTCGAAGAACTCCTCCAGCGCATAACAGGAC
>JBJKSV010000915.1:0-4053 GCA_046703605.1 Limisphaerales bacterium | reverse complement strand
AGCCGGGCAATCCTGTCGAAGAGCGGTCGGAAGATGTCCGTTTCATAATTCGAGACCAGGCCGGTGAATTCCGTAAAGTTCTTCGTGTTCTGAATGATGCCGGACACCCGCTCAAAGCCCATGCCCGTATCCACATGCCGGGCGGGCAGGGGTGAGAAGCTGCCGTCCGGGTTGGCGTTGAACTGGATGAAAACCAGGTTCCAAATCTCGATGCACTCGGCGGCCCCTTTGTTCACCAGCGCCCCTTTCGTGTCTCCCTGGGCGGTGAGGTCCACGTGGATTTCCGAGCAGGGACCGCAGGGGCCGGTCTCTCCCATCATCCAGAAATTGTCCTTCTTGCCGCCGCTGAGCACGTGTACCGCCGGGTCAAGCCCCGCCGACCGGAACCTCTCAGCCCAGATGTCATAAGCCTCCTGATCGAACTCGCTAGGGTCGTTCTGGGCTTTATCCGGAGAATAGACCGTCGCGTAGAGCCGCGCCCGGGGGAACCTCCAGAGCTCGGTCACCAATTCCCAGGCCCATTGGATAGCCTCACGTTTGAAGTAGTCTCCAAAAGACCAGTTGCCGAGCATCTCGAAAAAGGTGTGGTGGTAGGTATCCAGGCCCACGTCTTCGAGGTCATTATGTTTGCCCCCCGCTCGAATGCACTTCTGCGTATCGGCCGCACGCGTGTTCCTGCCGGGGATGGCCCCAGGCCAACTCGACACATCGGGGGTGCGCTGGCCCAAAAAGATCGGCACAAACTGGTTCATCCCTGCGTTGGTAAACAGCAGGTTGGGCGAATCCGGCATCAGGCTCGAAGAGGGCACAATCGAGTGCTCCTTCGACCTGAAGAAATCCAGGAATGATTGTCGTATCTCTGCACTGGTCATAAAACTGCGCCCGTCGATCGCGAAAACAGAAGCCGCTTGACCGCCCGCACGGGTATGCCCCTCCGCGCAACGGCCCCTGGGCCAGGCGGCATCGCTCACCCGCGCAGGCATCAAAGTTTAGCCTCGCCAAGACCCGCGCCACACGGGCCTACCAAATTAGGTGAAGGCCTGGCCCAAAGCCAGAGAAAACGGCGTTTGCCACAGGCGCGCGCGACCTCTGGCAGTGATTGATTTTTTCTGTTGACAGGATCTGCGAATCTGTCATAGTGGTGTAGAACAGTATGCGCCATGATCCTTAAAGTCGATTTCCAAGCCGGCAAGCCTGTCTATCTCCAACTCGCCGATCAACTCCGCCTCGCCGCCGCTTCCGGCAGCCTCCGCCCGGGCGACCCCTTGCCCTCCCTCCGGCCCCTGGCCGAGGAACTGCGCATCAACCGGAACACCATTGCCAAAGCCTACGCGGAACTGGAGGGCCAGGGGATCGTCGAGACTATCCCAGGTAAAGGCTTTTTCCTTAAACAGAACGGCTCTCCGTTTAGCAACGCGGTCAAAGAACGGATGCTGGTGACCGAGATCGATGAAGCGGTCGTCATGGCGCACCACCTGCAAGTGGATCGGAAGCGATTCCTCTCCCTGGTAAACGAACGGCTTGAGCATTTCGAACGCCTGGCCGCAGTCACAAGAACAGACGGCAAATGAGGCACCTTATGGAAACTGAAACAAACGTAATTGAAATCGATAACCTGGTCCGCCGCTACGGCAAGCTGGAGGCGGTCAATGGCCTGAGTCTGCGCGTGCGGCGGGGGTGCTGCTACGGATTCTTTGGCCGGAACGGGGCGGGAAAGACGACGACCATCAAGTGCCTCCTGAACCTCCTGCGCCCGGACTCAGGCGGGGTGCGGATGTTTGGACTGGACCCACAAAGGAACGAGGTGGAGGTCAAATCGAGGCTCTGCTACGTGCCGGATACCGTCGCGTTCTACCCCTGGATGACCGTCGCCGACACGCTCAAGTTCCTGGCAGCGTTTCGGTCGCACTGGAACCCCGAGATCGAAGCGGACTTGCTCGACCGCTTCCAACTCGATCCGAATCAGAAGGCGAGCCATCTCTCCAGGGGCCAGAAGACCCAGCTTGCGCTGATTGGCGCTGTCTGCCCGGAACCGGAACTGCTGCTGCTGGACGAGCCGACCTCCGGGCTGGACCCCATCGTGCGGCGGGAATTCATCCAGACGGTGATTGGCGCCTATCACGCCGGCGACCCGGAGCGGCGGACAGTCTTCGTTTCCACGCACCTTATCGCCGAGTTCGAGGGGCTCATTGACGAATTCACCGTCATCGAGCGCGGCCGGGAGCTGTTCTCCGCTCAAGCCGAAGATGCCCGGCAGCGGTTCCGAAAGATCCGGGCGCGCTTCTCCCAACCGCCAGTGGGACTTGACCTCTCGGGGGCGATGTGTGTGCGGCGGACCAGCCACGAAATCGAATTGCTCGCCAACGGGAACAGTGACCAATTGCTGGAACGGCTGCGGGCAAAGTCGCCGCAAGATCTGCGTTGCGATTCGCTGAGCATGGAGGAGATTTTTGTGGCCGCTGGAACCCTTTCAAAGGCAACCGTATGAACCCGCTGCTTTCCAAAGAAATCCGCTTGTTGACCCCGGCCTTCGCCGCGGCCCTGGCGCTGGCGCTCTGTGCCGGGGCAATCGTGCCGTTTGCGTTTGAGCCGGGCATCGAGCCGCTTATGCTCTGGCTGGCCGCCAGTCTCCTGGCCCTGTCTTCGTTCGGGCGTGAGTTTGCCCTCGGCACTTTCTCCATGACGCTGGCCCAGCCGGAGGAGCGCCAACGGACGTGGTGGACAAAGACAGCGGTCCTGGGCGTGGCGACCGTGGCGGTGTTCGGCGTTATTTGGCTCGCGGTCGATCTGTGGGCCATAGCGCGCCCCGCCACCGTCACGACTGACACCTTCGAGGCCGTCGGCGTCACCGCGCTGTCCATGGCGATGATCGTGGGCGGGGGGTTATTGACCACGCTCCTGCTGCGCCAGGCCATTGCCGCCTTTTGGTTCACCTTCTGGGTGCCGGCTATAATCCTCGCCCTGACGCCCAGCCGCCCCGCTCCCCTAATCGCTGTCTCGCTCATCTTCGCCGTGGCGGCCTTTGTCCTGGCCCGGCGCTATTTCCTCCGAATCCAAGAGGTGGGATGGACCGGCGGGGTGGTGGCGCTGCCAGGACTGTCGGCGGCGCGCACGGCGGGAACCGGGGTGCGGCGGCGGCGTCCCTGGGGCGCGTTGCTCTTGAAAGAATTGCAGCTTCACCAGGTTGGACTGATGGGAATAGCCGGTCTGTTCGTGCTGCATCTCGTCGTAGTTTTTGTCCGCCACGCTGAGCAGGCCACCCTCACACAGAATGTCCGCTACATGCTGGAGAGTTTCGGTGCGCTTTGGTTCCTGGTCCCGCTGGTTGTCAGCGCCACCAGTGTCGCCGAGGAGCGGAGGGTTGGAACGGCCGACGCGCTGAGGACATTGCCCTTCTCGGCGCGGGCGCAGTTTGCGATCAAGTTGCTCTTCGTGCTGGTCATTGGCGGATTGCTCAGCCCGGTGTTGCTCGTTCTCGCTGAAGGGATCGGCAAATCCCTCGGCCTGAGCGCCCAGCTTGGCGGGCTTAGGCTGATGTCCGGCCCATGGGTTTTGGAGCTGTTGTGGCTGGTCACTGTCGCCCTCGCGGTCGTTGGCTTTTACGCCTCGACGCTCACGCGCAACGTCGTCCAGGCGCTGGGGGCGGGCATTGTGACGGCCTTTGTCCTGTGGACCGCGGGCCTCCTTACGTCAAATCCGTGGTTCTTAGCCGGGGAGTGGTACGGGTCGCGGAATTATCTGGTCTATTATGTCGGCTTGCCCGTGATGGTGGCCGCCTTCCTGTGGCTGGCGTGGCGCAATTTTAAGCAGCCCGGCGAGGGCTGGCGCTTCTGGCGGCGCAATGTTCTGGGCGTCCCCGCCGCCTTCGTCCTGACCGGCCTCCTGACCTCCGCCACCTACCACCGCGCCTGGGAATGGTTCGAGCCGCTCCAACCCCCGCCCGGCCCCGCCCAGTTTACGCTCCGGAATCCGCCCAAGGTTAGCACTCATGGTTACGCCATCATGGCCGTCCTTCCGGATGGGCAACTATGGATTGACCACACGGAGTATAAC
>JBJKSV010000914.1:0-6004 GCA_046703605.1 Limisphaerales bacterium | reverse complement strand
TTCTGGACCCGACGGCTGGAAGCGGCAAGTTCCTGCCGCGTCTGTTCCTGAATTCTCATCAGCGCGGCCTCCCTGGCCTCCGCCTCGTGGAGGCGCGAGCGCAAGGCAGACTGGGCAAGAACCAACTCGTTATTGGCGGCGATCACGCTTTGCAGCTCGGTTTGGGGGCCGGCAGCCGCCTCCTCCCCCCTCGAGGCTCTTTCCAGTTTTTCCCTGATCTCCCGCTGGTTCGTCAACTCAGCTTTGTCATCATGATCGCCTCTGCCAAGGCCCAGGCCATCGCCATTACCCCCCTCGATCGTGGAATCAAGGTCAAGGACAATGGAAACGGGCTCCGATTCCCCGAGGGAGGTGGGACCAGGCGCCCGGTCAGGGAAAGCCGCCATTGCCGAGGCATCAGCGTCAGGCCTCGCGGGGTTGGATGAGGCGGCTTCCGCCTCCCGCGGCTCGCGCTGCGGTTGGGCGGCTGCGGGTGCGGGTGACGGTTGCTCAACGTCCGGGACCGCCATGCGCCGCCTAAGGGCCAGCGTGAATGCCTTGACCGCGACCTCCGCCGCGATAAACGGCTTGGCGAGGAGATCGTCGCCACCGCTGAGAATCGACTTGGAGCGCGTCTCGAAATCCGAGAGCACCGTCACGAACACGATGGGCGTGGCATGATGGTTGGGGAACCTGCGCGCGGCGGTGGTGAACGCAAATCCGTCCATCTTGGGCATCATGACATCCGTGAGGATGACGTCGAATCTCTCCCTCGCCAGGCACTCCAGCGCCTCCTGCGCGCCCCCAAAGGCGGTGAGGTTCAGATCACCGCTGCTCAGGGCCATTAGCAGGGCCCGACGGCACACCGGGTCGTCGTCCACGACGAGCACCCGCAGTGGCCTTACCTCCAGCGCGCGGCAGCGGGTGTTCGAACCTATGAGCTGAACCAGCAAATCAATCGCATGGGTAATTGTTCTCAGTGTCGAGGCGTTGACCTTTTCAGGATCGCGCAATAATGTGCCGAAGAGCTTCGCAACCACGGAACTGAACGCAGTCAACACCTCCCATCCCGCCGCATTAATGATGCTTCTGAGGCTGCAAGCCTCTTCGTGCATCAACTCCAGAACCGCCCCACGTTCCACGCCCTCAACCATCCTCGAAAGACGCCGAACAGATTCCGAGAGACTCCGAAGTGTCTGCATGGCTTCGCGACGGGCGTCACCTTCTTTGGCCACCCACGCGGAGGCATCCTGGAACAGGCTCGACGCCGCCTCTTGCGCGCCGTCTGCCGGCCGAGCACTGCTGGTATATTCATAGTCCATTATACGGCCCATGGCAGAGCAAGATCGACGCCAACTCCGCCATGACTTGTCATTTAGGCATACCGCCGCCCGATCCCGCGCTTTATCACAGACTTTATCCCTTGAAGGCTCTGTTCACGGGAAGGGACCGGCTACGGTCCACAATCTGGACAACTCGAACTGTCTCCAAACGGGACACCCGAATGTTCTGGAGCCGACAGGCGCCTTGTCCTTGACCAATCGCAGTCACCCATTTGACTTTCATCCTTGCGCATACAACGATTCAGCCTGATCAATCCGATGTTGATGGGCAAGGGCAGCGACCTTGAGAGCCAACTCTTCGGGAAAGATTGGCTTTAGAATCAACTCTGCGTCTTGCCTGAGCATGTTGGGATCATCCGCTGCGTCTTCACCCCTTCTCACGAGGTAGAGCAGGGGTGTCCGGCCATATCGAGGCATGGCGCGCAACAGCCGAACGACATCCGGCCCGCTGAGGGGCCCCAGGCTAGGGTCGAGGACGATGACTTCGTAGTGTTCATCCACCAGCAGATGCATGGCATCAACTTGATCTTGCGTCCATGTGGCCTCGATTTGAACCCGGTGCAAGGCCGCCATGGCCAAGCGGCTCGCGACGGCATCACCATCCAGAATGAGGACCTGGGGCGGCGGCCGCGGGCCAGGGCTCGCTTGGTGACGAGCTTGCCTGGCCACTAAACGGGAGAGCACCGCAACCGCCGTGCTGATGGTGGCAAGGACCGACGCGCTGGCGCAAGAGGGCTTGGCCATGAGTTCAAAAAGCAAGGCCTCCAGGGCGCCGGCGAGCATGGAGACCTCTTTTGAGTCTGCCCGACGCGCGGCGGCTGCGAAGAAGTGGACCCGGTGATGTAAGTTATGCAGGCGGACCTCACGCTGAGCGGGACCCGCCGCCTGAACGAGATCGTGGCTTAATTCGCTAATGGCGGCGCAGGCGGCGGCGGCCGCGTCAGGAAAGCCGCCGCTCGCCTCACCGCGAGCTTTCGGGACCGCGCGGTTTCCAAGGATCGACTGGGGCCAGTTTGGCGCCAGGAGGCGGGAGGGATTGTCCTCAAGCGGTGGTTCCTGGCGTGGTGGACTTGAAGGCGTTGGAAGCTCTTCGACCGCGCCAGGCTTGGTTCCCTGAACCGTGGGATCCTGAATGTCGCCAGCCAGAATCTGCTGGATGAGGCCGGAGAGGACCGACGGCGAGCAGGCCGGCTTCAGCAGTGCTCTGCGGACGCCGGGCACGGCGCTTGCCGCCTCCATGATGACGTTCGAGAGCACAATGATGGGCACCTTGGCCAGATCGGCTTGGGTCCATGCGAACTTCATTACATCAGCGCCGCCGAGCCTGGGCATCATCAGGTCCAGCACCACCACGTCGATCTTCCGAGCGCGGAGGATTCTAATGGCAGCGAGTCCGTCCTCAGCCAGTGCAATCTCAAAACCGCACTTCGCCAGGCTCCTCTCGTAGATCCGCCGCACGACTGGATCGTCGTCCACCAGAAGGATAGTACTCATTGTTCAGCGTCGCGGAGCAGTTTACAAGCAAAATGCCCCCAGCCCGCAACCTGAAAATGGCCCTGCATCGGTTTGCCACACGCCGGTTGACAGCACAGCCCACCGTCCGAACCCGTTATTTCGCCCTTTGATTGCGGCCGCTTTCCTCCGACCCTTTCCCCTTCAGCGAGGCGCCCCCTGCGGCGCCGTTGTTTGAGATTAGCCCAACCCACGAACAACCTGAGCCGATCTATGGGTGATCTTTATGCGGGCCGAGTCAGCTACAGCCTCATGCTTTCTTGGGCGCTCAGCCCGCGTGGGGCAGGTTCTGCATCACCCAGGGCAGCAGGGCCATGCTGGTGGCATCGAAGGTTCCGTGCGCGATGACCGCCGGCCAGATCGAGCGGTGAAATATCATGATCAGACCCAAACCGAACCCAAGGACGGCCGTGAGGCAAACCGCGAGGATGCCTTGAGCCAAATGGCCGACGCCGAAAGCCACGGCGGCCAGGGCGGCGGCGGCAATTTGGCCCGGAATCGAGCTGAAGCCCGCAGGCCACACCCCGCGGGCCCCCGCCAGGAAAGCCGAGCGCCAAAGTTCCTCGCGGAAACCGCCGACACCGAAACTCACAACCGTAACGGCCAGCCAGAAATAAAACGGGTTGTGGTGGAGGGCGTGGATGTCAACAATGGCGCCGACATCCGGGCGGTTGGCCATCAAGAAGTGCTGCATACCTTTAACGGTTGTCACGTGGAAGGCAAGCAGGACCGTTGCGGCGATGGCCACGACGATGCCCACGGCCAGGCGCAGGGCTACGGAGTAGGCCATGCCCAGAGGAACCGTCCAGAATCCCCCCCGCCACCGCCAGCGCAAGTCAGACGCAGAGGCGCGCGAGGCGAGCCAGGCCAAGCCGAAGACGACTGCAAAGATCAGGACCTCGACGGCACTGATCCATATCAATGCCAGCGGACCACGCCCCAAGGCCGGCTGCTGAGTTTGACTACGGCCAGCTCCCGCGATGCCGATGACCACCGGGAAGGCCGTAATCAACAGGAGATGGATCGCCCACCGGAGAGGGTGGCCTTTGGAGGAATGGACCGGCAATAGCGGGGGCGGGTTCGGCCCGAAGCCATCCGGCGGAATTGGAGGCGGGGGAGTGTTCATAGGGTTATGCTTGGCAATTCATGGATTCCAGTTAGACCGCAAACTCCATCCCGACCAGACAGACGTCATCGGTGAAGACGCGGTTGATGGCGAACCGCTGGATCTTGGCCAGCAGTTCATCGAACAAACTGGCCGCTGGAAGACTGAGCCGGTTCTGAACGTCGGCGAGCAGGAGCGTCTGGCTGTAAAACTCCTCGCTCTGGCCCTGAACTTCGTAGAGCCCGTCGGTAAAGAGCAGAACCAGGTCGGCGGCGGAGAGCCGCACCTCGGCGGTGGTGTATTGCTCTCTTTCGAGCAGGCCCAGGGGAGGTTTGCCTTTGCCTGAGGGGTAAGCCAGGGCCTCGACGCTGCCTGCCCGGCGCCGGACGTGCAACGGACGCGGATGGCCAGCGTTGGAGTAGCGCATCAGGCCGGTTTGGGCATCGGCGACCAAATAAAACGCCGTGGTCAACATGGGTGTGCCGGTATGCTGGAGAATGGTGAAGAGGTCAAAGTTGAGTTTGGTGAGAAAGTCCCCAGGGGCAAAGGCCAGCGGCTTGAGCTCTTCCACCAGCGCACGGATCATGGCGGTCACCAGGGCGGAGCGAACGCCGTGACCCGCCACGTCGCAAATGAACACGGCCACTTCGTGCTCGGAAAGGGACGAGACGGAGAAGAAGTCCCCGCCGACGCCGCCGGTGGGCAGGTAACGGTGAGTGAAGCAGAAGGCGCTCTCCGAGGCGGCACCCGGTTTGGGAAAGACGGGATATTGCTGGGGGAGCATCGCCAGTTGGATCTCGCCTGCCATTTTCAGGTCCTGCTCCATTTGGATATTTTTGAGGCGGAGCTCCTTCCGGCTCTGAGAGAGCGAGGCGTTGATGCGCCGGATCTTTTCCTCAGCCACGCGCTGTTGGGTAATGTCCCAGAAGATGCCCTGCAGCCCCATTACTTTGCCCTCGGCGTCATAGAGGGGAGTCTTGACCACCTGAACGAACATTTTGGCTCCGGCAGGCGGCTGGTGTTCCTCGACCGTTTCATAAGGGTTGCCGGTTTCCAGCAGGCGCCGGTCATCACGCCGATATTTCTCGGCAAGGCCGGGCGGGAAAAAATCGGCGTCGGTCTTGCCGACAATTTCCTCCAAAGAACGGCCAAGGCTGCGGCAGAACTGTTGATTGGCAAAGGTGAAGCGGCCCTGGAGGTCCTTCCGGAAGATGTTCTGAGGCAGGGTCTCGACCAGGGAATGGTAAAGGGCCTCGGAATTGCGGAGATTTTGCTCCGCCTGGCGGCGCTGGGTGATGTCCTCGACGGTGCCCTCGTAATAAAGGAGCTGGCCGTTGGGGTCGCGAATGGCCCTGCAATTTTCCGAGATCCAGATAAATGCGCCGTCGCGGCGCCGCACCTGTGATTCGAAACGGCTGATGGTATCGCTCTCCTGCATCATGCGGATGAAGGTCTCACGGCGGCCCTCCTCGACGTAGAGCTTGCGCCCAATATCGGTGAGTTCCTGTTTAAGTTCTTCAGGGCTGGAGTAGCCGTAAATGCGAGCCAAGGCGGCATTGGCCAGCAGGTAACGGCCTCCGGGCGTGGTCTGGAAAATTCCTTCGACCAGGTGATCGAACAGGCCGTGGTACTTCTCCTCGGCCTCGAACAACGCGGCTTCCATCTGGTGGCGTTCGATGGCGTATCGAATGGAATGCTCGAGCCATCGAGGTGTGAGTTGGCCTTTTACGAGATAATCCTGCGCGCCGACGTGCGCGGCCTCAACGGCCACGATTTCATCCTCCGAAGCGCCGGCGATGATAATAGGCAGCTTTGGGGCCAGCGTCTTGATAAGCCTTATGTTGCCCAGCCCCGCGCCGTCGGGCAGCGAGAGGTCCATCACCAACGCGTCAAAGCCAGTCCGATGCAAGGCGGCCAGCCCGGTGGCCAGGTCCTCCGCCCAGCTCAATTGAGGGGACAGGTCGCGCGCCTGACCGAGTAGTTGGCTCAAATAACCGGCGAAGGCGGGGTCGTGCTCGATGAGCAATATCTTGACTGGTTCTTGCGGCATAGTGGGGAGTCAGGC
>JBJKSV010000913.1:0-5089 GCA_046703605.1 Limisphaerales bacterium | reverse complement strand
CGTCAGAGTCTGGGACACAGAGAGCTGGGTAGCCAATTCAGACGACCGCGTGGCGGCGGTTATCAGCTCGATGCGCGCGATGGGACAGGACCGCACCGCGGGGATTTTCGCCGGCAACGTGTTCACGTCCGAGAAGCCCACTATCGAGGGCAAACGCTACGCCGTAGCCCAGGTCTGGGCGCCGGGCGCCGCCGTGGCGGCATGCCAGCGGTTCATCGGCCAGCGGGCATTCAAGGAAATCCTGTTCACGAACGGCCTGCCCTGGGTATTTGTCTTCGACGGCAGGCGAGTGGGCCAAGCGCCGGGACACCCCGACACTGCGGAAGCGTCCGCCGACCGAGCCGATGACGGCACCGTGGTCGTCGTCGGTGACCTCGGCGCGTGCTACAACAGGAACCTCACACTCTTCCGTTCGGTCTCGCTTGCGCCAGACGCTCGGATGGAGCTCGATGATGGCGACGGCCAGTTCATCCTCTACGATTTCTACGGAAATCCGTTGCCCTCAAACCACGGCATGATAGCGGTGCCTCTCAACGGCCTCGGTTATTTCTTGCGGTCCAATGGGCAACCCGGTTCGTTTGCCCGGCTGCTCGAGGCAATCCGCAAGGCCAGGATCAACGGGATCGATCCGGTCGAGATCGTGGCGCGCGACATGACCGCTCCGATCCAGGATAAACCGAGGTTGAGGCTCACGATTACCGACGTGCTCAACCGCCCTGTAAAAGGCCGGCTCTCAGTCAGCATCGAGGGTTTGAAAGTGGATCCTCCCGTGCAGACACTCTCGCTGCAAGGCGGCCAAACCGCGGAAGTATCCATTCGGATTACCGGCGGCGTCGCCGCCTCTGACAACAATTATCGGCTCAGGGCCTCGTTCGACGCCGGTGCGGATGGCATCAAAACGCATGCCGAATTGATGCACGTCAACTTCATCTCCAGGCGCACCATCACGGTCGATGGAGATCTTGGCGACTGGCAAGGAGTGATTCCCCAGACCAACGCGCGGGCTGTTGAACTCAGCCAGACGGAGAAGGCCTATTTGCCATTCCGAAATTGGAACCAGCAAAGCGGCGGCGGGAAAGCCATCGCCTGGCTCGCTTACGATTCGCACTTCTTCTACTTCGCCGCGAAGGTGCCCAAGATGGACGGCCTCATTCGCTACGGGAAGCGCAATGACGATGACTTCTTTTATCCCGAAAAGGTCCTTAGCAAAGGCAAACCACTGATTTGGCCCTCGGGCGTGCGCCGTTATTCCTATCGCAAAAACTTTGACATCCCCTCCGGCAACGGCAAACACAATGTCCAGATCGCCTTTAATGTCATTCCTCCGGACAAGAAGGGGCATTTCCAGTATCCGCCGGGAACTATGCCGCATTTCTGCGCCTACTTCGACACGGACTACGAGTTTGCCCTCAACAAGGTGGGCAAAGCCTACGGCGGCGGCACGGAGATTTTCTGCCTGCAGCGGCCTGGGATGGTGCGCAAACACTTCTTTCCCCGTCAGCCCAAAGCCGCCATTGATGGCGGTCCAGTCGGAGGAGATGCCAAGCTCGTGGTCAAGGGAAACATCCTGGAATGCGCCATTCCTTGGAGCGTGATGCCGGAGGTCAAGGCGCGGATCGACTCGGGAAAGACCCTGAAATTCAGCTTCCGCGTGAACGATGGCGCCACGGCGCTGGAGTTGGCCGCAGGTCGGAGCGTCTCCAAACAGAACTTCCTGGCCTTTCACAATGACTGGGCCACCCATTGGGCCAATGAACTGGAGTTCGGGGCCGAGAAGTGACCGGAGCGGACCTCCCTTCACGCGGTTCGTCAGCCAACCCTATTACCCCAGACGGCTTAACCGTGCAACACGCCCCGTTTCCGGACCTTACGGGGGTCCGGTGCGCCGTGTGAGGCCAGCCTCAGCTCTGCGGGGTTGCAGCGCAGCAAATCCCCAATTCGCTCTATCGTCATATCGGCGGGAGGATACTCTGCCAGGATCTTCGGATCCTGCGCGTAATGGCCCTGCCGCGGGAAGACGGTTGTTACGCGCCGGCCCCAGATTCTTTTGATGGCGGTCAGAATGCGGAGTTTGTCGTCCACAAGCACATAATGCGCCGCCGGATAGCGGGCCTCCACGTCTGCCAATTCGTGCTCTTTGTGAACGTAGATCAACGCGTGGCCCTCGACCGCCTCGAAAAGGCCGGAACGGTCCACTTTACGAGGCTGGAAAACTACGTCCCCGTCGGTCAAGAGGACCGCTCTGCCCCATTGTTTGGCGCGATCAATGACATCGAGCGAATTGGGGAAAAGCCGGTTGGCAAAGGGATAGTTAATGAGAAAGCGCGAAACTGCCAGAAGCCCCACGTCGTGGGGATACTCGCCTCGGCAGCGCTGTAAAGCGCCTAAGTAATCCGCGTAACCCAGCTCGGTTCGCAAGCGCTCAAAAATCGTCCAGTAATGTCGTGCCCGACCAGGACCAACCTCGCTTCGGAGGTATTTGTTCAGGTCATCCGTGACATGATCATTGTCGAGCAGCGTGTTATCAACATCGAACAGGAACACGGTTTCAGCACGATTCGAGTGTCTTAAAGCCTGCTGTTTCATTTGGCGTTGTCGTTGCTCATAACTTGTTCCATGATCCCGAAGAGCGCAAATGTGGCCCCTTCTGCGTCAGCAGTTCGGTGTCCATTCGCGTGGTGGGAGCGCCGCACAACGAGAATGCCTGCCTCGGCGTTCTCTCGCTCTATCGGCTGGGCATCGACCTGGAAAAGGGGATTTCACCTCGCAGCATTTTACCGGCTTCGCCGGTGAGCCAGAGGTACTCATCAGTTGGGACGCCTTCGTAATTGCAGAGATGCACGCCCGCCGGCGGGTTGTTGGAGCACTTGAAAATGGCTGTCCCTTCATCCATTTCGTCGAACATGGCGACATACAGCATCTTGGCTTTCGCGTGAATGGCTCCGCTGATCAGGCTCCAGTAAAATCGCCCTTTCTGTCGTGGAATCTGGTTGAGCGGATAGATCATGTAATTGTCGCCCCGGCCATGGCCGTGCATGTTGAACCAACTGAAGCCGGGATAGACGCAGGGAACATAGTCCACATTGCGCTGAGCGCACCAGGCGATATCCGCCTTGACCTGCTCTTCGTAACGAGGCACGTCGAACAGGTGAAGCAGAGGAGTAAATCGCTGCACCATCCAAGGCATGACGACATCGGCTGACTGGATAAGTTGATGCAGATAAGGGTCGGGATTGGTATCGACGTTCAGGTCCCGAAAATAAGTCGGTACACCCAGCATGACCGAACAACCGCCATACTCGGGATCGTTCTTGAGAAAATTGATGACCTTATCGATGCCGATGTTGCGGATGTTGTAACTGCGGTCCGGAAATCCCAATCCCCAGATGGCCACCAGCGGCTTTCCCCTGTGATAGAGATAATAATTGGGGGATTGGGAGGTAATCTTCAGGTCGTCCACCAGTTCCTTCCAGTCCTGGATAATCACGGAGCAATCTTCGCCGCGGCTTCTGAGGCCGGACAGGTCGTACATCACCGCGATCGCCCGGCCGTACTTTTGCGATGAACGAATGCAGTGTTCCAGGACAACCCGGCTTTTCACACGGCCTTGGCGTGTCCGCAGACCGCCAAAAAACCGCTGCACAAAGACGCCGTCGATGCCGTATTGTTTCATCCAACGGAAATGGAGGTCGGTCGTGCTCTGGTCCCAGGAACTGAACACCCGGGCCGTCGAGCCGTCCCGATTTGTGAGCGAAGTCGGATAGGTCTTTGCGTACTCGGACACATCCGGCCAAAAATCGGGGTGCAGTGTCGCCGCGGTCAACGGACCGTGTTCACTGTAATGGGTCCATCCCTGTCCCGAGCCATCGCCTTCCGCTCGAAACCAACCTTGGTAACCACACATCACGCGGCCTTCATAGGTTGGATATAGTGAGGTCGCCGCGTGCTTCGTGTGGGCTTGCGCGAGTGCCGGATTGGCAGACATCAGGACTGCCAACGTCCAGGGAAACAGTATCGAGAGGTTCTTCATAAGTTGCAGGCGAGTCTTGAACAGCCGGAGCCTTAATGCAACCGAGGAATTCTTTATGAGACCATGAAAAGGGCCAAACCCCGAAAGCGAAGAGGCCCTTCCAATGCGGTTCAGCGCCGTTGCAGACCCTTCGTCCTGGGCTTGACGCTCGCCGCCCAATATTCGTGGATGAGCTTGACCATCCTTGCCAGTTCCTGGAACGAGGAGGGCTTGATCATGTAGCTGTTGGCCCCGAGGTTGTAGGCCTTCTCGATATCGGGATCCTGCCGCGAGGAGGTCATGATGATGGTGGGGATGACGCGAAATTCAGGATGCTTCTTAAGCCAGGACAGCAACTCCAGCCCGTCCACGCGCGGCATTTTCAGGTCCAAAATCAATACCTCCGGAAAGGGGTAGAGCTTGCGGTCGGCATACACGGCTTCCCCGTTCAAATACTGCATCGCCTCCAACCCATCCTGCGCCCACTGGATGGGGTTGAGGATGTTGTTCCTGCGGAAGGCCATCCTGAGCAGCATCGCGTCCCCCTCTTCGTCCTCGACCAGCAGGATTGTGTAGTTGGAATCATCCACAAAGCCACCTTTGTTATCTCATTCGACGTCGTACGTTCACCTCATGCAACAGAGGGCCGGCGGGGACCCAATGGCGCACGCAACAGCAAGGAAAGCGTCAAACGTGAGTCCTGTCTCCAAAGCTCCGTTTCGCCAAGAGCGCTCACGTTTCATAATTTACGTTTCCCGCCGCTCGTTTGCGGCAGGCAGTTCGAGCCAAAAGGTGCTGCCCTGGCCCTGCCGGGATTCAACCCCAACGCTCCCGTTCATCCTCTGGATTGCCTTGCTCACGATGGCCAACCCCATGCCCGTCCCCTCGTAGCCCGCATGCGGATGCGCAGTCTGGAACGGTTCGAAAACCCTGCGTTGCTGACTCTCCGGGATGCCGATGCCGTTGTCTTTGAGGAAAAGGCGGACCTGCGAGTCCCGCCGCTCCGTCCAGAGGCGGACTTCGGCCCTCGCCCCAGGGCGAACGAATTTCACCGCGTTGGCCAGGAGGTTGGAGATACAC